>JACQGN010000236.1 GCA_016199545.1 Betaproteobacteria bacterium
AGGCGGCCTGCCGATCGGGATCAGCATCTTGCTGCGGCCGAACTCGTGATCCTCGCCGCTCCCGGCAGCCACGGCGGTTGCACGAGCGATAGGCTAACCGACGTTCCAGATATCGCCGGCCCTGGCGACGAACCGGATCGGCGTCACGCTTTCCACGTTCCAGCCCTTTTTGCGCAGCCATTCATCGAACTCTGCCTGCGAAGGGCCGTGGTATTCCGCAATCATGCGGCCGTCGCCGAGCGCATATACGCTCGTGATGGTGGTCTTCGGATCGATCCGCCACTGATGCGTGTCCTTCAGCTCCGCGCCGAACCGTTTCAAATCGTCCCAGCCTGGCGCTCTTCCAATTGCGATCCAACGTCCCATGCTGTTTCCTCTTGATCTGGCCTTACTGGCTAACGAGTTCTTTCGGGGGAACGAAAGGATAGGGAATCGCCCGGCCGTTCCGAATCGGCAATACGATGGTGGCCTTGCCAGGGCAAGTCTCCGTGTCGTACTGAAGACGCATGCCGACGTCGAGATCGACGAAACCGAGCCCCTCTGCTTCGTACTTCCTGGTGACCGTTGACCAGACCGTCAGCGTGTCCCCGGGCACGATCATGGCGCGGTGCTGAAACGACACCTTCCATGGCCATCCGTCCGGCAGGCACAAGTCCTTTAGATAGCGTGGCAATATGCTTTGCTTCCAGGAACCCTGCCCCAGTATGTTGGGCAGCCCCTCGTGGTAGATGGCAAAGCTCTGGTCGTAGTGAATTCGATGCCAGTTCTCGATCGCGGCGCTCCAGCGGAACAGATGCGTAGGCGTGAGCGGACCGATGACGAGCGGCGGAAGTTGTTGACCGACCGCGACATCGTCGAAGTAAAGCTGCTGCTTCTCCCTGAGTTCCTGCGCAGTTGTCATTGAAAATCCTCAACGCCTGATCTGGGAGGCGCGCAGTATGCAAAGCACCTCGCCGTTCTGGTTGGTGTAAATGATTTCCGTGGTCACGATCAGCATGCGTGCGCCATCCTTGGCGACGCGTTCCCGGATATCGGCGTACTTCGCCTGCGAGTAGACGCGGTCCCCGAGCCTGGGATACTGGCGAAGTTCGATCTCGTTGCCGGCATTCAGGATACGCTTGAGGTGGGTTGGAATCGACGGCAGCCCGCCGCGGCTCTCGGCGGTACGAACGCCACCAATACCATCCGAATTGGGATTTTCCGCAAACGCCCGGGTGATGGGATCGTCTGCACCGGGCCGCGCACGCCGGCCCAGGTAGGTGCAATAAATCGGCGGCGTGATGATATGACCGAACTTCGTGGTCTTGGCGAACTCGTCGTCCCAGTAGCGGGGGTCGGGATCCATGATGGCCTGCGTGAATAACCGCAAACCCTCGCGTTCGATGCCCCACGGGAGGCTCGCCTCGATCTTTTCAGCGGTCGCGCCGATGACCGCCTTGACTTCGGCGGTCAGGGCGCTGCCACTTTGCGCGGCTGACTGACTCATGCCGCAGCCACTTTTTGTTTTTCCCCGGAGGCCGCGACCGCGTCACGCACATCCTGCACCTTCGGGAAGAAGGGTTCCCGCCACGGCCAGTTTCCATCCAGCTCGAACATCGGTTGGCCTTTCTCAAGCCGCTCGAGGTATGGGCTCGTAATGGGTTCGGACCAGGGATTGATTCCGCCTTCGTAGAGTTTCGGCCCGTACATGAAATGCTTGGCCTGCTCCAGGGTTTCGACGAAAGGCGCGTTCGCGTCAAAGAGGCGCTCTTTCTTCATCGGCCGTGGGCCCGCTCTGGAAACATGACCCCACGCCTGGCGCCCGAGAATTCTCTCCAGCAACCAGCAGCACTCGATCAGCTTGTCCAGGTTGACGCCGGTCTCGATACCCATGCCTTCGAGCATGTGCATGAAGTCCTCCGTCGGCATCATCCCGGTCGCCTGCCCGCAGCCACAATATGGACAGCCGCCGACGCCGCCCAGCGTGCCTTCCATGTGCAGCGTGTCACGTTCATCCAGAATCTTCATGGCTGCGTAGGCCGACGTGATCGCCATACCGCGCGCGTTGTGCAGGTGGGCACGAAAGTCGGTAACGTCCGGCCACATCTTCTTAACTTGACTGAATATCTCCTCGACCTTGGCCGGGTGTACCCACCCCATCGGATCGCCGACCGATACCTGGGTGACCTTGATGCCCGCAGCATCCCACAATTCATGTTGTTTCTTGAGAAACTTCATGGTCACGTCGACGGAAAAGTCGCCGAGGAAATTGGATCCGAACGTCGCATTGGTTCCGATTCCCGCCTCGGTCGCGCCTTTTTCCTTCGCGGTGGCGATGGTCTTCGCCCAGCCGGCCATTTCCTTCATCTGCGAGCGGTTGTAGTTGCGGCGGGTGAACACGTCGCACTGATGACAGCTGGTGCGCGGGAGGCCCTTGCCGCGCGAGAGCGTGAGCGGCGGCGAGAACTCCCGTGCACGCTCCATGCCGCGCTCGTTCGGAATCATGGCCAGGTACGTCACCCCGGGTTTGGGCTTGAAATTGATCAGCACGTCCTCGATGCGTTTCATCTGCGGCGTGTATTTCGGGCTCACGAAGGAACCGACCACGATGTTCTGGAGCCCGGTTTCGGACAGGGCGTTAAGCAGCTCGACTTTGTCCTCGGTGGGAATGGAGGCACTTTCGATCTGCATGCCTTCCCGCATCACCTCTTCGGTAAAGACGATCTTCGGATATCGTTTGGCCATGAATGTCTCCTTGAGACGCGGCGTTTGCCGGTACGAGTGTACTAGACAGGATTGTCACCCTCACGCTTTTCGAACGCGAGCGAGCGTGCGAAAGATTGCATCACGCCGGGCCAACAGTGTCAACCTTTTTGTCCGCAGCTATGCTATCGTCTCACCAGACGAAAGGTGGCGGATCGATGAACGGGGTCGTGCCGGTGAAACTGGTCGCCGAGCCCGGCAGGACGGTGACGGTTTCCTCTAGGAGTGTGTCGGACTTTGTCCCGGCACACTCCTTACGCAAAACCGCCCGCCGGCAAACGTTACATTTAGAGTCCAATACGTGAATTCGGCCCCGCTTGTGCCCTTTTTGACGGCCCAGGAAGGCCTTTGCATCCGGCCTTGTTACAAGTCTGCGGGCGGTTTTGCATTTGGCGGCGTGTCGGAGCTTCAAGTCCGACAGGCTGCTAGCGGCTTAGCTGCAGAGGCTTGGTCAAATCAGGGCCGACGACGATCCGTCTGGATCGATAGAACACGACCGCCGTACGAGCATGCTGCCTGCTACGCTTGACGATGTGAAAGTGCTTGACCTGAGTCAAGGTCTTGCCGGCCCGATTTGCGCGAAGATCCTCGCGGATTTTGGGGCGGACGTGCTCAAGGTGGAGCCTCCCGGAGGAGACGCCGCCCGATCGATGGCGCCGCACTTCGACAACGATCCCCATCCGGAAAAGAGCCTGATCTTCCTGCTTGCGAACCTCAACAAGCGGGGCGTTAGACTCAATCTAGATGACCCGGATGGGCGGGAGTTGCTGCGCCGGATGGCTTGTACGTCGGACATCGTGGTGGAGGGTTTCGAGCCGGGTTATCTGGCCGCGCTCGGTCTGGACTACGCGGCTCTTTCACAGGAAAACCCAGGGCTCATCATGGTCTCCATCACGCCGTTCGGCCAGACCGGACCGTACAGCGCGTACCGGAGCGAGGAGATCGTCACTTACGCGTTGAGCGGCATCATGAGCATCAGCGGCATGGCGGAACGCGAGCCGCTCAAACATGGCGGCATGCAGTCGCAGTACGAGGGTGGCCTGAGCGGTGCTGTGGCAGTGCTCGCGGCCCTGTATGCCAGGGATGTGTTGGGAGAAGGGCAGCACGTCGACGTTTCGCTCCACGATGTGGTCGCCTCAACGCTCGTCATTCACCAACCAATGTACGGCTGGGTGGGCGCTGTTCAGGGGCGGCGGCAGCCGAGCGGTAACAGCTACGGCCATGTGCAACGTTGCAAGGACGGCTACTTTATCTGGCAAACAGGCGGTGGCGCGGAATGGAGCGACATTGCAGAGTTCTTTGGGCCGGCGGCGCTCAAGGAGGAACGCTTTTCCACCGTGGCCGGCCGGGTGGTGCATGGCGAGGACCTCGATCGACTGGTGCTCGAGGCAACCAAGGATAGGACGATGCAAGAGCTTTTTAGAACAGCGTCGGAAAAGTACCACATGTTGTTTGGCGTGGTGCAGGAACCCGAAGACCTGGCGCGGTGTCCGCATTTGGACGCGCGCGGTTTCTTCCAGGAAGTCGACCATCCCGTCATCGGGCGCATCAAAGTTCCGTTCCGGCTTTGGAGTATGCCGGATGCCCCTGCCGTGTACCGCAGGCCCGCACCGCTGCTGGGCCAGCACAACACTGAAGTGCTGGGCGACATGCTGGGACTCGACGCCTGCCGTATGGCGACGCTCGCAGCGAGGGGCGTAATTTAGACGTGAAGGGTTACGTACCGAGTCCAAATAACCAGTACAGCAATCTCATAATTCGGTGGGGTAAACCGCCGGCTCTGCCGGGGGACTCAGCAAGGTTTGACCTATACGACGGTGGAGAGATGCTGGTGGGTGGAACAGTCATTCCCTCCCCCTTGATGGGGGAGGGCTAGGGTGGGGGTGAGAAGTTGAAGTCATGCATCGAGTTGCGTATCACCCCCATCCCCACCTTCCCCCGTCAAGGGGGAAGGAGCCGATTTATGTGCCGCCTTCAGGCGGCTCAGGGGGTGCGAGCGCCTTTGAGGCGCTCACCCAATAAGCCCCCGGCTTTGCCGGGGGTCACTTAACCTGAAGGCGAGTGGCTCGACAAATGATACGCATGACCAAATTGCCGCTGGAGGGAATCCGCGTCATCGACAGCAGTTACGTGTTCGCGGGACCGTATGCAACCGGACTGCTGGGTGATCTGGGTGCGGAAGTCATCAAGATCGAGGGCCCCGAAAGGCCCGACTTCACCCGGGGCGGCGCGTTTTCCGGGCTGTTGCCCGACAACGAAGCCAGGTCGGATCCGTGGAACCGCATGAGCACCTACAATCTGGTGAACCGGGGCAAGAAATCGCTGGTCGTGGACCTCGCGCGCAAGGAAGGGCGTGAGGTGCTGATCGATCTCCTCAAGGTGACCGACGTCATCGTCGAGAACTTCACGCCGCGCGTCATGCGCGGCTGGGGTCTGGACTATCCGAACATGAAGGTCATCAATCCGAATATCGTCATGGTGTCGAATACCGGATACGGGCGCGGCGGCCCGTACTCGAACTACCCGGCGCAGGCCACGACGCAGGAGGCGACCCATGGGTTGGCCGCCGTCACGGGATACCGCGGCGGGGAACCGTCCAAGGCGGGACAGTCGTTTGTCGATTTTCTGGCGGCATGGGCCATCGCATCGGCGGCGCTGCTCGGTCTTCGCTATCGCCGGCGGTTTGGGCGCGGACTGTGGGCCGATATCGGAATGTATCAACTCGGATGCTTCAACGTAAGCGAGTACATCCTCGATTCGATTGCGAATGGCGCGCCGGGCGAGCGCATCGGCAATCGGCATCGACAATTCGCTCCGCAAGGGTGCTATCGCTGCGCCGGAGCCGATGCCTGGTGCGCGCTCAGCGTTCGGGATGACGAAGAGTGGGGCGCGCTCTGCGGGGTGATCGGACAACCGGAACTCGCCGGCGATCAGCGCTTCTCGACCGAGGTCGCGCGGCGTGCGAATCACGACGCCGTCGACGCGATCATCACGCGGTGGACGGCGACCGTGACCAAGATCGAAGCGATGGAGCGCTTGCAGGCGGCGGGCGTGCCGGCGGGCGCCGTGTTGGACGGACGCGACCTTCACTTCGATCCGCATCTGAAGGCGCGTGGTTTGCTGGAAATGGTGCGATTCCCCGAGGAGAGGGGGATGGGGCCGCAACGACCGATTATCGGCCGCCCCTGGAAATTCAGCGCCATGCCCTTGACGGTGCAGGGCCCTGCGCCGACCTTCGGTCAGCACAATCGCGCGGTGCTCCGCGAAATTCTCGGGTATGATGAATCTCGGTGTTCGGCGCTCGAAAGCGCGGGCATCGTCGTGGATAAGCCGGTGAAAGTTCGGGAAGTGCCGGATCTGAGCATGGACAAGCGTGTAGCAATGGGACGCCTCGCGTACTGGGATTCTGACTACAAGGAGCGGTTGGGTATCGCGTGAACGCGATGCGTGCGCTTTTGAGTGTTGGATCAGAGGAAGGAAGACTACTATGGAATTTGCATATACACCACAGCAAGAAGCGCTGAGGCGCGAAGTTCAGCAGTTCATCAAGGAGAACGTCACGTCCGACCTCGCCGAAGAGACGAATCCCGAGTCTGGCGTGGACCGGCCGCGTGGCCAAGGTCCCCAGGCCGCAGCGCTTTACAAGAAGATTTACGAGCAGGGGTGGCTGGGTATCACCTATCCGAAGGAGTACGGCGGACAGGGCGGCGACCGCCTCACTCAGTACATCGTCGAGGAGGAATTCACCCGGGTTGGCGTCAATATCTCGTTGGGCGGCAGCGGCGCGCCGGCGATCATGGCAGCCGGCACGGAGGAGCAGAAACAGTACTACATTCCTGGTCTGATTAAACGCGAGATCTCCTTCTGTCTCGGCTTCACCGAGCCGCATGCGGGCGCCGACCTCGCGAACCTTCGCTGCAGTGCGGTTCGCGATGGTGACCACTACGTAATCAATGGGCAGAAGATGTACACCAGCGCCGCGCATATGTCGACGCATATCTACCTCATGGCTCGCACCGACCGCAATGCACCCAAGCACGAGGGAATCTCGATTTTCCTATTCCCCATGGATACGCCTGGCATCACAGTGCGCCCGCTGTGGACAATTCAGAATAATCCGACCGCGCCTATCGGCACGACTTACGGCAACTCGCGCACCAATGAAACGTTCTTCGACGACGTGCGCATCCACAAGTCGTGCCTGCTCGGCGAGGAGAACAAAGGCTGGCGTGTCGGTTCCATGGGTTTGAACCTGGACCGCGTCGGCGCCTCGCGCTACCTCATTTCGGTGCGTCGCGACGAAGATATTGTGAACTGGGTGAAGAACAATACCGTGGACGGCTTTGCGCCCGGGAAGGACCCCGCCGTCCGGGACAAGATCGCCGAGCTCTGGATCGAAGCGCAGGTCTGCCGGCTGATGACGATGCGCAGCATGTCGATCGTCGAGCGCGGCGGCAAGTTCACCTACGAGGGCTCAGCCGAAAAGGTGTGGGCGCCCGAGCATGGGGTGAGGAGCACTGAGGCGATCACTCAGATGTTGGGACCCTACGCGAGTTTGCTCCGAACCTCCCCCCATGCGATCGAGGACGGAGTCTTCGGGCACAACGTGATGGGGTCGTTCCAGTCCGGAATCAACCACGGCAGCGTGCAGGTGATGCGCGACCAGGTGGCGCGTCGCGGGCTCGGGCTGCCGTCTTCGCGCAAGTCGGGAAAAGTGGAGGCCAGGTAAATGGACATTTTGATGAACGAAGACGAGCGTCTGATCGCTGAGAGCGCCCGTGAATTTCTGGATGGCGAGTGTCCGACGGCGCTGGTGCGGGCAATGGAAGCCGATCCGGCCGGCTGTTCGAAGGAACTGTGGGCGAAGATTGCCGAGCTTGGATGGCAGGGAATGTGCCTGCCGGAGAGGGTCGGCGGATCGAACATGCCCCTGGTCTATCTCGGGCTGGTTCTTCAGGAGGCGGGCCGGGCGCTGGCACCGGTGCCGCTGCATAGCACCGCCGTTGCCTCGCTGGCGATTGCCCGCGATGGGTCGGAGGCGCAGCAGCAGAAGTATCTACCCGACGTGGTGTCGGGCAAATCGGTGCTGACGTGGGCATTTACCGAACGGGATCCGCGCTTCATCCCGGAGGCGGTGCAGATGAGTGCGCGGGCGCAGGGCGAGAACTTCGTTCTCGACGGCAGGAAGCTCTTCGTCGACAGTTTTCTCGCCGCGGACCAGTGTCTGGTCGTGGCGAGAACTGCGCCTGGCTCCAGGGGCGCGGATGGCCTTACCTTGTTCATTGTCGACGCGCGTTCGAAGGGCATCAGTCACACACCGCTCATCACGCTCGCCAAGGATAAACAGTGCCAGGTGGACTTCAAGGGTGTGCAGGTGCCGAAGGCAAATGTCGTCGGACGCGTCGGCGAGGCGTGGCCGATCGTCGAGCGCATGCTCGATCGCGGCACCGCGTTGCTGTGCGCGCAAATGCTCGGCGCTACGCGCAAGGACGTCGAGATGGCCATCGAGTACGCGAAGTTCCGCGAGGCGTTCGGCCAGCCGATCGGCGCGTTTCAGTCGGTGCAGCACATGTGCGCCGATATGCAGATCTGGGTGGATGGCGGGGAACTGCTGACCTTCGAGGCGCTGTGGAAAATGGACCAAGGCCAGCCGGCCTCGGTCGAAGTCTCCCAGGCTAAAGCGTTCTGCAACGAGAAGTGCGAGGCTGCTATCCGCAATTCCCAGAGCATCCACGGCGGCATCGGGTTCATGATGGAATTCGATCTGCAACTTTGGTTCCGGCGCGTATCGGCCTGGACCATGCGCATGGGCACGACCTACGAGCATCGCGCGCGCATTGCCCGGGCGCTTATCGACGTGCCTGGTGTTGTGGTGCTTGGCCGCCCGGTGCCCGTCGTTCCGGAAGATGGTGCGGCGTCAGTTTCTCCGGCGCGCCCGGTGGCCGCAGTCATTGCTTGACGAAAGAGGAGTCCTAAATGGCGAAATGCCCGGTATGCCAGCAGCCTGTCGACGAAGCGGCTGCGAAGGCGCAAACGGGGATGACCCCCGGTGGCGCGAAGGAGGTGGATCCGAAGGCCGGAACGCGGCAGTTCCACGACGGGACGTGGTACTACTTCGATTCGCTGGACTGCCGCAACCGCTTTACGCGCAACCCTGAAGGCTACCTGAAGCAGGCAGCGCCCTAGCAGCCTGTCGGACTTAAAGCTCCGACAGGCTGC
>JACQGN010000239.1 GCA_016199545.1 Betaproteobacteria bacterium
ATCGTGGGGCGACGTCGGCCACCTCGATCCCGCACTTGTCACGCGCTACGAAGGACGCGCCAGATGACGAGAGGGTGCGCCGTCACCGGTCACGCGTCATCCGTTACGCGAACTGTAGGTTGGGATAAGCGCAGCGCATCCCAACACTTACGCAAAGGTGTTGGGGTTCGCATTACTCACCCCAACCTACGATGCATATGCGCCTGAGTAAACGGCTCGTTGCGGCCTGCCTTGTCATGCTGCCATCCGGCTGCGCGAGCATCGAGTACTACCTGCAGGCGATGGGCGGGCAGCTCGAGGTCTGGCAGCGCGCGAGCGCGATCGACGGGGTGATCGGCGCTGCGGGTACCGCGCCCGCGCTCAGAGAAAAGCTCCGGCGGGTGCTGGCGATCCGCGAGTTCGCCAGCCGCGAACTGCGATTGCCCGAAAATGCGAGCTATCGGCGCTACGCGGACCTCGGGCGGCCGTATGTGGTGTGGAACGTGTTCGCCGCGCCCGAATTCTCGCTGGAGCCGGTGCAATGGTGCTTTCCGATCGCCGGCTGCGTCGGTTACCGCGGCTATTTTGCCGAGGCCGACGCCGGCCGGTTCGCGGCCCACCTCACGGCGGAAGGCAGCGACGTGTTCGTGAACGGGGTGCCGGCCTACTCCACGCTCGGCTGGTTTGCCGACCCGGTGCTCAATACCTTCGTGCACTTTCCCGAGCTGCAGGTCGCGCGGCTCATCTTCCACGAGCTCGCGCACCAGGTGGTTTACGTGCGCGACGATACCATGTTCAACGAATCGTTCGCGGTGGCAGTCGAGCGCGAGGGACTGCGCCGCTGGATCGCGCACCACGGCACCGAAGCGGACCGGAATCTTTTCCGCCTGATGACCGAGCGGCGCACGGGGTTCCTGCGGCTTATCGAGAGTTATCGTGAGCGCCTGGATGCGCTGTACCGGAGTCCCGCCTCGCCAGAGTTCATGCGCGAGCAAAAGGCGCGCGTTTTCGCCGAGATGGAAGCGGATTACCGGCGACTGCGTGCCGAGTGGGGCGGCTTCGGCGGCTATGACCGGTGGTTTGCGCAAAAACCCAACAACGCCCACCTCGTTTCGGTCGCGATCTACACGCAGATGGTGCCGGCGTTCGAGGCGTTGCTTAAGCGCGACGGCGGCGACCTGGCGAAGTTCTACGATACCGTGCGCGAGCTCGCGGCGCGGCCGCGAGCGGAACGCGAGGCGCAACTGAAGAGTCTCTCTTCCCCGCAGGCGCGCGCAGGGGCTTTGCTATAATCGGCGGCCATTGCAGAGGAGGCCAGAGATGAAGCTTTCCAGCAACGCCTTTGCCGACAATCAGCGCATTTCCTCCGAATACGCGTTTTGCGCGCCCGATCCCGCGTCACGGGTCACGCTCTCCCGCAACCGCAACCCGCATCTCGCCTGGAGCGAGGTACCCGCTGGAACCCGGTCGCTCGTGTTGACTTGCCATGATTACGACGTGCCGAGCCGGCCCGACGACGTCAATAAGGAAGGGCGCACCATCCCGGCGACGCTGCCGCGGGTGGACTTCTACCACTGGGTGCTGGTCGACCTCGATCCGAGTTCGGGTCCGATCCAGGCCGGCGAGTATTCCGACGGGGTGACGGCGCGCGGCAAGAAGGGGCCCGGCGGGCCGCGCGGCACGCGCCAGGGCATCAACGATTACACCATGTGGTTCGCGTCGGACAAGGACATGTCCGGCGACTATTTCGGCTACGACGGCCCGTGCCCGCCGTGGAACGACACGATTCCGCATCATTATGTTTTCACGCTCCATGCGCTCGACGTGGAGAAGTGCGGCGTCAGCGGCATCTTCAAGGGGGCGGACGTGCTGGCAGCGATCAAGGGTCATACGCTGGCGCAGGCGAAGCTCACCGGCGTCTACAGCCTCAACCCGGACGTCAAAGTGTGAGCGCGTCACGCGTGCTGGCGAAAAGGCCGGTTGCGACCGGCCTTTTGTTTGGTATGCGTCCAGCCACAGAGATCACAGAGAACACAGAGAAGTTCGGAGGCTGTTCCGGTTGTGCGAGGTAAACTGACGTTCAACGTGTCGTAAGTATGGCGATGTGGTCGTCTTGAACGGCTTTTCTCTGCGATCTCCGTGTTCTCTGTGGCAAAGGATTTCAACAGGTCAACCACAATAATCGAGCGGCGGCGCGCGAACCTGCCGCGGCCGAGCTACCCGGATGATCTGCCGGTGGTCGCGCGGCGCGCCGAGATCGCCGCTGCCATCGCCGCCAACCAGGTGGTGATCGTCTGCGGCGAAACCGGCTCGGGCAAGACCACGCAGTTGCCGAAAATTTGCCTCGAACTCGGACGCGGTGTCGCGGGGCTGATCGGCCACACCCAGCCGCGGCGCATCGCGGCGCGCACCGTGGCGGCGCGCATCGCCTCGGAGCTGAACAGCCCGCTCGGTCATGCCGTGGGCTACAAAGTGCGGTTCTCGGACCGGATGTCGCCCGATACCTACGTCAAGCTCATGACCGACGGCATACTTCTCGCCGAGACGCAGGGCGACCGGATGTTGCGGGGGTACGACACGCTCATCCTCGACGAAGCGCACGAGCGCAGCCTCAACATCGACTTCCTGCTGGGCTACGTGAAGCGCCTGCTGCCGAAGCGTCCCGATCTCAAAGTCATCGTCACCTCCGCGACGATCGACGCGGAGCGTTTTGCCGCGCACTTCGGCGGGGCGCCGGTGATCGAGGTATCGGGCCGGACCTATCCGGTGGAGATCCGTTACCGGCCGCTGCAACGCGAAGGGGCGGAGGGCGAAGACGTCGAGGTCGAGGAGGGCATACTCGATGCGGTCGACGAGCTCGCCCGGCTGGGTGGCGGCGACATCCTCGTGTTTCTGCCGGGCGAGCGCGAAATCCGCGACGCCACCGAGGCGCTCCGCAAGCATCACCCCAGGGGCGCCGAGATTCTGCCGCTCTACGCGCGGCTTTCGTTCGAGGAACAGGCGCGCGTATTCAAGCCGGCTGGCACGCGCCGCATCGTGCTGGCGACCAATGTCGCGGAGACCTCACTCACGGTACCGGGCATTCATTACGTGGTCGACACCGGGCCCGCGCGCATCAATCGCTACAGCTTCCGCAACAAGGTCGAGCAGCTGCAGGTCGAGAAGGTGTCGCGCGCTTCCGCGAACCAGCGCGCGGGGCGCTGCGGGCGGGTGGCGGCGGGGGTGTGCGTCCGGCTCTATTCGGAGGAGGACTACGCCGCCCGCCCGGAGTACACCGACCCCGAAATCCTGCGCTCGTCGCTGGCGGCTGTGATCCTGCGCATGAAGTCGCTCCGCATCGGCGACGTCGAGGATTTCCCCTTCCTCGAGCCGCCCGCCCCGCGCATGATCGCGGACGGCTACCAGTTGCTCGCCGAGCTGGGAGCGGTCGACGAGCGTAACCAGCTTACGCAGACCGGTTGGCAGCTCGCGAAATTTCCGATCGATCCTCGCATTGCCCGCATGGTGCTCGCGGCGAAGCAGGAAGGCTGCCTCGCCGAGGTGCTGGTCATCGCCTCCGCGCTCTCGATCCAGGATCCGCGCGAGCGGCCCTTCGAGCGCGCCGAAGCAGCCGATCGGGCGCACGAGGCGTTCCAGGACGAGCGTTCGGATTTTCTCGGCTACCTCGGGCTCTGGAAATTCTTCGACGATGCGCTCAAGCACAAGAAATCGAACCGCAAGCTCGCCCAGCTCCTGCACGAAAGCTTCCTCTCGCAGCGGCGCCTGCGCGAGTGGCGTGACATCCACGCGCAACTGGCCGCCCTGGTGGGGGAACTCGGCATGCACCCGAACGAGGCGCCGGCCGCCTACGATCAGGTGCACCGGGCGCTGCTTGCAGGGCTCCTTGGCAACATCGGTTGCAAGACGGAGGAGGGCGGCGAGTACCTGGGCGCGCGCGGGATCCGGTTCGCGATCTTTCCCGGTTCGGTTTTGCGCAAGGCGCAGCCGAAGTGGGTGATGGCCGCGGAGCTCGCGGAGACGACGCGGCTTTACGCGCGCTGTGTGGCGAAGATCGAGCCCGAGTGGATCGAGCCGGTCGCACGGCACCTCGTCAACCGCCACTACTTCGACCCGCACTGGGAGAAGGAGCGCGCGCTGGTGGCGGCCTACGAGCGCGTGACGCTCTACGGGCTCACGGTGGTCGCGAAACGGCGCGTGCATTATGGGCCCATCAATCCTGAGGAAGCACGCGAGATATTCATCCGCAGCGGGCTCGCCGCCGGCGACTACGTTACGCGGGCGCCGTTCTTCGAGCATAACCGGAGGCTGGTGGCGGAGATCCAGGAACTCGAACACAAGGCGCGCCGCCGCGACGTGTTGGTGGACGAAGAGACGGTGTTCCAGTTCTACGAGGGAATCGTTCCGGCGGGCATCCACAACGGGGCGGCATTCGAGCGCTGGCTGCGCGAGACCGGGAAGGCGAACCCGCGCCTGCTCTACCTCACGCGCGACTATCTGATGCGCCACGCCGCGGCGGAGATCACCGAGGCACAATTTCCCGAAACGCTGCGCGCCGGGGACGCCGATCTGCGGCTCAGGTACCGTTTCGACCCGGGCCACCCGCTCGACGGGGTGACGGTGACCGTGCCGCTGCACCTGCTCAATCGCCTGGAACCGGCGCCGTTCGAATGGCTGGTTCCCGGGCTGATACGCGAGAAAGTGACGTGCTACTTTAGGACCTTGCCCAAGGCAATGCGCCGCCACCTGGTGCCGGTGCCGGAGCAGGTGACCGCGTTCCTGGCGGAACAGGATCGAGGATTGAGGATCGAGGATCGAGGGCGTGAATCCGTCGCGCCATTCATGGGGGCGCTGGCGCGGTTTGTGCAGCAGCGGGTGGGGGCGCCGGTCGGCGCGGATGCCTGGGAGCACGCTGAGGTTCCGCCGCATCTCCTGATGAACTTCCGCGTGGTGGACGATGCGGGGCGCGAGCTGGCGACGGGGCGCGACCTTGCGGCGTTGAAAGCACAGCTCGGGCAAGCGGCGCAATTGACCTTCGGCCGCGCCGAAACCGGCATCGAGCGCGACAACATACGGGCCTGGAACTTCGGCGACCTGCCCGGGGAAATCGCCTTTACCCGCAGCGGGCGCAAGCTCACGGGATACCCCGGCTTGGTGGACGAGGGCGAGAGCGTCGCGATCCGGCTCTTCGATGTGAAGCGGGCGGCCGAGACGGCCACCCGCGCCGGTGTGCGGCGGCTGATGCGGTTCGCGCTGAAGGAACAGATGCGCCAGCTCGAGAGGGGCCTGCGGGGCTTCGAGCAGGCAGCGCTGCAGTTGCGCGCAGTCGGCAGTGCGGACACGCTGAAGGAGGACCTGATTGCCGCTATCGCGGACCGCGCCTTCATCGGCGACGATGCGCTGCCGCGCACGGCGAAGGAGTTCGAGGCGCAATTGAAGCGCGCCCGGACGCGGCTGCCGGCCGTGAGCGAGGGTGCCTGCCGGCTTTTTTCCACTATTGCGGAGGAGCACCAGCGGCTTACGCTGCGCCTCAACGACGCGCGCGGACCGCTAGCGCGTCTCGCGTCCGAACTTCGCGCGCAGCTTGCGCGGCTCGTATACAAGGGTTACTTCAGTGCGACGCCGTGGAATCGCCTCGCGGACCTGCCGCGCTATCTCCGGGCCACGCAGTTGAGACTCGACAAGTTTTCTGCCAACCCGGAGCGCGACGCGAAGCACGCCGCGGCTGTCGCGGGCCTCTGGGCGCGCTACGAGGAACGGTTGGAGAAGCAGAAAAGGACCGGAACCATCGATCCGCGGCTGGAAGAGTTCCGCTGGCACATCGAGGAACTGCGTGTCTCGCTCTACGCGCAGGAACTGAAGACCCCATATCCTGTTTCCTTCAAGCGCCTCGACAGAATCTGGAACGCGATGCGTTGATCGGGTCAAAAGCGCAGACGCGAAGGACGACCAGAGGGAAACGAATTGGTTTCCTTGTTCCGGCCTTTTTTCGCCGGCGAACAATATCTCCAATCCCTCACCCCTAGCCCCTCTCCCGGGGGGAGAGGGGAACATTGTGCCGCTGACGTGGGATGACGGGATCGAAAGGGGAACGTTGTGGTGCCGACGCGCGACAACTTGACGGAGGAGGGCTTGTCTTCCCTCTCCCCCCGGGAGAGGGATCGAGGGTGAGGGAAAACGGTCAGGTGCGACCGAATCATTTCGATATCAGCTCCTGGCGTCCTTCGCGTCTCCGCTTTAGACTTTCACTCGGGGACGAGCCAATCGACGCGGGTGCCGCCTGCGCCGTCAACAGCGAGCGCACCCCATAGCCATTGCAGCAGTGGGCGGGCTTCTGTGTCGAAATGCCATGGGGGATTGACGACCAGCATGCCCGAGCCCGGAATCACACGCGTTTGGTCCCGCGGCGCGGTTGCCAGCTCCAGACGCAGTATTTTCCGGATGCCGGTTCTTCGCAGGTTGCGTTCGAACGCCGCCATTGTGTCCGCGTCCATCAGCGGGTACCAGGCCGCGTACATGCCGGTGGCCCAACGTTCGTGCGCCTCGGTGAGCGCTCTGACGAGGCGCGGAAATTCGCGGGCGCGGTCGAACGAGGAATCGATCAGCACCAGCCCACGCCGCTCGGCGGGCGGCAGGAACGCCTTGAGCGCCTGGTAGCCATCCATCAGGTGCACCGCGACGCGGCGCTCGCGGGCGACCAGAGCCTCCAATTCTGCATGATCGGTCTTGTTGAGTTCGCTAAAGACCATTCGGTCGCCCAGACGGCGCAGGCGCAACGCGATGAGGGGCGATCCCGGGTAGTAACGAAGCTTCCCGTCCGGGTTCTCGGCGCGCACCAGATCCATATATGCCTTGAGCGCCTCGGGAGTGTCCGTGCGTCCCCAAAGCCGGCCGATGCCATTCTCGAATTCGCACGCCTTCTGCGCCCACGGGCGCGTGAGGTCGTAACGCCCGATGCCCGCATGCGTGTCGAGATAGAAGTATGGATTCGGATTTCTGCCGAGCCCGGCCAGGAGGCGCGTGAGCAGCGCGTGTTTGAAAACGTCGGCGCAATTCCCGGCGTGAAACAGGTGGCGATACGAGAGCATGCTGGGAAGTCAAAAGCTGGAACGCGTCCATGCTCTTAGAGCTTGTTGTATTTCGTCGCGCGGCCACGGGATTTGGCGACGGGGTACTTCGCGGCATTGAGCGCGAGCTTCTTCTCGGCTGCGGCGGCAAGATCGATGTCGAGCTTGTCAGTGAGCCGCAGCAGGAACAGCAGCACGTCGGCGCACTCCAGCGCGACTTCGTCGCGCGTCGCCTGCGGCAGGTTTGCCGATTGCTCGAAGGTGAGCCATTGGAAATGCTCGACCAGCTCCCCCGCCTCGCCCGCCAGCGCCATCGCGAGGTTCTTGGGATTGTGAAACTGGTCCCAGTCGCGCTCGGCGGCAAACACTGCAAGTTTTCGCTGCAATGATTCCAGACTGTCGTTTCGGCGATGCACGGTTATGGATCTCCTGATTTATCACCCCCACCCTACCCCTCCCCCGTCGAGGGGGAGGGAATCCGGAACAGCGAAGCCAGCAGGCCACTCCTTCCCCCTGATGGGGACAACACGCACGCAAATGCTTATTGCGGCGGAGACTAACCTTCAGGTTACGTCGGAGCCAAAGGTTGCGATTAGATTGTGTCTCAATCCGCCTTCGCGCCCGACGCCTTGACGGCCTTGCCGAAGCGCTCGACCTCGACGTGGATGAGCTTGCCGAACTCCTCCGGCGTGCCGCCCATCGGCTCGACACCCATCTCCACCAGACGCTTGCTGATTTCGGGCGAGCGGATGATGCGTGTGATTTCCGCGGACAGCTTGTTGGCCACGGCCTTGGGCATTCCGGTGGGCGCCACGATGCCGGTCCAGTTGCCCATCACGAATTCCTTGTGTCCCTGCTCGATGAAGGTCGGCACCTCGGGCATGAACGGGTGGCGCTTCTCGGTCAACACGCCGATGATCCGCAGGCGCCCGCCCCTTGCATGGGGAAAGAGTTCGGGCACCGCGTTGATCATCACGTGCGCCTGGCCCGACAGCAGATCGGGCACCGCCGGGCCCACGCCCTTGTACGGCACGTGAGTGGCGTCGAACCCGGCAGCGAGCTTGAACATTTCCATCGACAGATGGCTGATGACGCCGACGCCGCCCGAGGCGTAGATCAGGCGGTTCTTCTTCGCCCAGGCGCCGAGCTCCGCCAGATTCTTGACCGGCAGTTTGGGGTTAACCACCATGATGAGCGGCGCAGAACCGAGCACCACCACCGGCGTGAGGTCGCGCTCCAGCTTATAGCCAAGCCTGCTGTAGAGCGTCTGCGAGATGGTGTGGGCCGTGCTGATATTCATGAAGGTATAGCCGTCGGCGGTGGCCTTCGCGACCATTTCCGCCGCCAGGTTGCCGCCGGCGCCGGGCCGGTTGTCGACGATCACCGGTTGCCCCCACGACTCGTTCAGCTTCTGCCCGACGATGCGCGCCATGATGTCATTGATGCCGCCGGGCGCGAAAGCGACGACGTAACGGATGGGCCGCGTCGGATAATCGGCGGCGTACGCCGCGTTGGCGCAAAGCATGCTGATGCCAAGCGCAAGCGCGCGCCACGCGCGCGGATCTGTGAACACTTTCATGGTGATTCTCCCCGGTCGATTCAGGATGGCGATCCCAAGTTTATGCCAAGCGCCGTCCGCTGAATAGCCAGCCTTCGTGACCTGCCACGGGATTGCGCACTTTCATTCGAAATGACAGCCGTCGCAGTCTTTGCGAGGAGGCTGGGCCGACGAAGCAATCTCGCAGCGGGCGCGGTGCGTTGCCTGCAACGAGATTGCCGCGCTGCGCTCGCAATGACAGGCGGGCGCGGCCCGTCACGTGTTGTCGGGCGCCCGCGCTTGGGGCTACCATGACGCCTCCTCCAGTGAAGGTCCATCATGCGCGCCGATACCGGTCTCATCCTGAAGGTCGTGACCTTCGCCGCCGAGAAACATCGGAATCAGCGGCGCAAGGATCCGGACGCCTCGCCGTACATCAATCATCCGATCGCGCTTGCCAATGCGCTCCTGCACGAGGGCGGAGTGACCGACGTCGTGGTGCTGTGCGCCGCGCTCCTGCACGATACACTGGAAGACACCGAGACCACCCCCGAGGAACTCGCGCACCATTTCGGCACCGAGGTTCAGGGCATCGTGATCGAGGTCACCGACAACAAGAAGCTGAAGAAGCGCAAGCGCAAGGAACTGCAGATGAAGCACGCGCCGATGCTTTCGACCCGGGCCAAGCTGGTAAAGCTCGCGGACAAGATCTGCAACCTGCGCGACGTGGCCTCGAATCCACCGCCGCGGTGGAGCCTCAGGCGGCGGATCGAGTATTTCGACTGGGCGAAGACGGTGGTTGACGGGATGCGGGGCGTGCACCCACGCCTGGAAGCCCTGTTCGATGCGACCTACGCGCTGCGGCCCGCGGCCCGGCGCTGGAAAAGACACAGCAAGCCGGCGGTGCGCAAGCCGCGCGGCGGACGCCGCGGCTCACAGTGAGGATTTCAAGTTGTGCCCCGCTCAATTGTTCCCTTCTCCCCCGGGAAGGGTCGGGGGTGAGGGATCGAGCGATGTAACAAAATGATGTCATTCTCGACGATTCTTAGCTGCCGATGTGCACCTGGTATTGCGCGCCGTTGGAGAACGTGCAGGTGCCGGCACCCATGTGCGCGGTGTTCATCTGGTACTCGCAGCGGGCGAACGTGCCGCGCGGGCCGTAAGCGCTCGCCACGCCACGCCGTTCATCGTTGGCGACGCGTGTAGCTTCGCCGACGAGCGTCTCGCCCTGGTAGTTGAACGTGAAGCGGCCCTTGCCGGTCATCATGTTCGTGACCTGGCCGGTGAGCACGCCGGTCTGGTTGGCAAGATCGTTGATGGGATAGAGC
>JACQGN010000240.1 GCA_016199545.1 Betaproteobacteria bacterium
GCCACAAGGATCCGCGGCGCCTCGACGCCTACAAACGGGGCATCGACATCTTCGGGCGCGGACTGGTGCTGCGCCGGGAGCCGGTGGAATTCGTCGAGGTGCCGTACGGCGCGCACAAGCTGCCCGCGATCTTCTCGAAGGCGCCGGTGGCAGGGCGCGCGCCCTGCGTCGTTCATTTCGACGGACTCGACGTCACCAAGGAGATCATCTATGCCGCCGTGGCCGACGAATTCCGGCGTCGCGGTGTGTCGCTGCTCATTGTCGACCATCCGGGCGTCGGGGCGGCGCTGCGGCTGCTGGGTTTGCCCAGCGGGCCGGATACCGAGAAACCCGCCGCTGCGTCGGTTGATTACCTGGAAACACGCTCCGACGTCGATCCCAGGCGCATCGGCATCATGGCGTTGTCGCTCGGCGGCTACTACGCGCCGCGCGCCGCGGCCTTCGAGAAGCGCTTCAAGTGCGCGGTCGCCTGGGGCGCGATCTTCGACTACGGCAAATGCGTGTCGGATCGCATCGGCGGCAGGGGCGAGCCCTCGGTGCCGGGTTACGCCGAGCACGTGAACTGGGTATTCGGCTGCGACACGATCGAGGACACGCTCAAGGTCGTGAAGCAGATGACGCTCGACGGCGTCGCCGACAAGATCACCTGCCCGCTGCTTGTCGTGCACGGCGAGAACGACCGGCAGGTGCCCCTGTGGCACGCCGAGCGCACCATTGAAGCGGCGGTCAATAGCCTGGGGCGCGAACTCAAGATCTGCCGGCTCGCCGACGGCGGGGCGGAGCATTGCGGCGCCGACAACGGCCCGCTCGTCGTCGATTACATGGCCGACTGGGTGGCGGAGAAGCTCGGCGGCAACTGTGCCGGCGTCTGACGCCCGGTCAAACGGCTGAAGGAGTGGGCCGAAGGCGACAGGGTTCTAATACTCCCCTCCTTGTCGAGGAGGGGTGTCGCTGAAAGCGACGGGGTGGTGTATCGCGACACATGCCAACCATTCACAACCGCAGACCACTCAAAGCGCTTCGCCGGGGTCTTCGATCAAGCCTGACACCAGCGGAAGCCACGCTGTGGCGCGTTCTTCAGCGGTCTCACGTTGAAGGCAGAAAATTCAGGCGACAACAAAGCATCGGCCCCTACATTGTTGATTTTTACTGCCCGAGCGAGAATCTCGTTGTAGAACTTGAGGGTGCAGCGCATGACAGTGATCACGCGTCGAAACGAGACGGGGCTCGTGAAAGTTTCCTGCGCTCGTTGGGATTGAAGGTACTCAGGTTGGAAAATCACCACGTTTTCGAAAACCTCGATGGTGTAGTCGCTCTGATCAGACAACACTTCAGAAAAACGCCAGCGTAGTCAACCACCCCGCCCACTTCGTGGGCACCCCTCCTTGAAAAGGAGGGGAATTGTCTTTCAGCTGCTTTCCGCCACTCCTTTCAAACAGGCGAGGGGTTGATTCATGCGATACCGCGAAAAGTGGGCTACTCCTTGCCGGTGAAGGTGGGCTTGGCGCCCGGGGTCGCGACGAATTCGATCTGGCGGGCGACGACGAGGTAGCGGCCGTCACGGATTTCAACGAAAGCCTCCAGATGGCGGCCGGTGAGGAAGTCTTGGATGTCGAGGCGAAACTCGTCCCCGGGTGGACTGCGCTGGCCGCGGCCCTTGCATTCGACCTCGAGATCGATCGTCTTCGCGGCGGGCGGCGGGCCGCGAAAGACGCGTATCACCTCGCCGCGCACGATGCATACGCCCGGCAGTTTCCTTGGCGCCTTGACCGCGTCGATTCGCATTTGCAGCCAGTGGCTCGCCGCCTCACGCGCGGCGCGGTACTCTTCGGGTGACATCATGGCGGTGGCCTCCGAAATCGCGATGCAGGCAAGAACAAGCAGCCAAAGCGCGACGCGCGTCATCCGTGCACCCACCTCAACCATGGCGGCGAGAAGAAGAACACCTTGCGCCAGTTCCAGCCCGCTGCCGTGATCGCCGCAATGACCGTATCCTTCATCTCACGAAGGTTGAACGTGTAGGCGTAGGAAAGCGACGGGGCGAGCGTGCCGTCCAGCCCGACCTGCAGGCCGTACAACCTCTCGTGCTCGTACTGGAAGAACACGATTTCCCACGACGCCTTCCAGCGGATCGAGGCTCCCCCCATGCCCGCGTCCCATCCGCTCTCCAATCGGGATCTGGCTTGCCGGGCTGGACGCCGGCCAGCGCGTCGCTAGTGTCGTGTCCCATCGATAACTTTCTAAATTCCAACGCCGTCATACCAGCGAAAGAAGCCGTGCAAAAACGACCCTTCTGTCGTTGCGAGGAGCAACATTCGCGACGAAGCAACCTCGCCGCGGGCGCGCTTGCGTTGCCAGCAACGGGATTGCTTCGCTTCGCTCGCAATGACGGGAAATCTTGTACGGCCTCATCCACGGCAATGACGGGTCATTAACGTCATACATCGAACAACTCCTGCAGTCTCCGCCTTCTGTCGGGGCCGGCCGGTATCGTCACGAGCTCTCCGGCGGTCGCGTCGTCAAGCGCAACGTAGCCCGCATCCGGCGCGTATGGTGTCCACAGGTGCATCCAGTACCGGCTGCAGACGTCGCATCGGCCGAGCGTGAAATCGATGCCTTCCGCGTGCCCGAAATCGGCCGCCTTCACCCATGTGGGCCCCGGGCAGCACGGGTACTTACGCATGGAAGGAGTCGTCATGTCTGCCGTGAGACACGCATTGTCCGGGAGGCCAATCGTGCCGATTCTGCAGGCTGGTCGTCAAGCATTACAACGCGATACGGTCATCCCTACTACAATGGCACGCGGGAGCAGGGGCGAGGCGCCGTGATCGCGACGCGCGCCCGGGAAGAGGAGACGGGATTCATGGCGAAGACTTTCGGCACGTTCGATTACGTGATCGTCGGAGCGGGTTCCGCGGGGTGCGTGCTGGCGAACCGGCTCTCCGCCGACCCGGACGCGTCGGTGCTGCTGCTGGAGGCGGGCGCAAAGGACGACTGGATCTGGATCCACATTCCGGTCGGCTATCTCTACTGCATCAACAATCCGCGCACCGACTGGTGCTACCACACCGAGCCCGACCCGGGGCTCAACGGCCGCTCGATCCGCTACCCGCGCGGCAAGGTGCTCGGCGGTTCCTCCTCGATCAACGCCATGCTGTACCTGCGCGGCCAGGCCCGCGATTACGATGAATGGGCGCAGTTGACGGGCGATTCCGGCTGGGCGTGGCGCAACGTGCTCCCGGTCTTCATGCAGCTTGAAGACAGTTGGCGCGGCGCGGACGAGAAGCACGGCGCGGGCGGCGAGTGGCGCGTGGAGACGCCGCGCATCAACTGGGAAATCCTCGAGGCCTTCCGCGACGCGGCGGCCGAGATCGACGTCCCGCGCATCGACGACTTCAACCGCGGCGACAACGAGGGCGTGTCGCGCTTCGACGTGAACCAGAAGAACGGCGTGCGCTGGAGCGCGTCGAAGGCCTTTCTCCGGCCCGCGCTGAAGCGCCCCAACCTTACCGTGGTGACCGGCGCGCTCGTGAACAAGCTCCGGCTCGAAGGCAGGCGGGTGCAGGGCGTCGAGTTCTACCGGGGCAGCGAGGAATGCTTTGCCGGGGCACGGCGCGAGACGATACTTTCCGCCGGCGCCATCGGCAGCCCCCAGGTGCTGCAGCTCTCTGGCGTCGGGCCGGGCGGACTGCTCCAGCAGCACGGCATACCCGTCGCCCACGACCTGCCGGTGGGCGAGAACCTGCAGGATCACCTGCAACTGCGCATGGCGTTCAAGGTGAAGAACGTGGTGACGTTGAACGCCGTGCTGCACTCGTGGTGGGAGAAGGCGAAGATCGGCCTCGAATACGCGCTGTTCCGCACCGGGCCCATGACCATGCCACCCTCGCAGATGGGCGCGTTCGTCAAATCTCATCCCTCGCAGGCGAGCGCCAACCTGGAATACCACGTGCAGCCGATCTCGCTTGACCGCTTCGGTGATCCGCCGCACCGCTTCCCCGCGTTTACCGCGAGCGCATGCAACCTGCGGCCGACCGCGCGCGGATCCGTGCGGATCGCCTCGCCCGACCCGCGCGCGTACCCGGCGATTCAATGCAATTACCTTTCGACCCCCGAGGACCAGGCGGTCGCCGTTCAGACGCTCAAGCTCACTCGCCGCATCGTGCTTGGCACGCAGGCGATGCACAAATACGAGCCCGAGGAATTCACGCCCGGCCCGCAGTTTCAGTCGGAGGAAAAACTTCTCGAAGCCGCGCGCGCCATCGGCACCACCATCTTCCATCCCGTGGGCACCTGCAAAATGGGACGCGCCGACGACGCAACGGCGGTGGTCGACCCACGTTTTCGCGTGCGCGGCATCGAGGGCCTGCGCGTGATCGATGCTTCCATCATGCCCACGATTACCTCGGGCAACACCAACTCTCCGACGATCATGATCGCGGAGCGGGGCAGCGCGCTGGTGCGCGAAGACAGCACCCGGTCGTAGCGTTGCCCACAACGAGATTGCTTCGGCGCGAGGTCGCGCCTCGCAATGACAGGAAATGTGTCATCGCGAGGAGGCGAGCCGACGTGGCGATCTCGCAGCGGGCGCGATTGCGTTACGGGAAGTTACCCGTAGATTGGAGTGAGCGGAGCGAACCCCAACACCAGGAGGCCCGTCAACTTTTCCGGCGCGGTTTCACTCCCAGCAGCTTCGCCGCGTTGCCGCCGAGGATCTGGTCCTTCTGCGTGCGCGTGAGCTTTCTCGTGCGTTCCACGAAATCGACCGGTTTGTAATACCCCATGTCGTACGGATAGTCGGTGCCGATCACGACGTGGTTCGCGCCCCACAGGTTAACCAGGTGCTGGAGCTGGGGCTCGCCGAACACCATCGTGTCGTAGTAGATCTTCTTCATGTAGTGTGAGGGCGGCCGCTTGATATGGTCGTGGCACTCCGGCCGCACGCGGTAGGCGTGATCCATGCGCGCCGGGTAGTGGCCCATGTAGCCGCCGCCGTGCGCGGCGACGATCTTCAACCTCGGGTGGCGCTCCAACACGCCGCCGAAGACGATGTGCGCGAGCGCGACCGTGGTGTCGAGCGGGTTGCCAATAACGTTGGTGAGGAAGTGCTGCGTGAGACGCCGCGGCTCGGTGAACCCGCTCGGGTGCAGGAAGACGACGGCCCCGAGCGCCTCGGCCCTGGCCCAGAACCCGTGAAAGCGCTCGTCGCCGAGATCGACGCCGCGCACGTTGGTGCCGATCTCCAGCCCGCGAAAACCCAGTCCCTTCATGCAGCATTCCAGTTCGGTCAATGCGAGTTCCGGCGCCTGCATCGGCACCGTTCCGAGTGCGACGAAACGGTCGGGGTGCGACGAGACGATCTCCGCCAGCCGCTCGTTGACCATGCGTGACGTCTGGCGGCACACGTCCGCGTCGAGCGCGTAGAAGTACTGGCTGGGCGAGGTGGAGATCGCCTGCACGTCTATGGCCATCTTGTCCATGTCGGCGAGGCGCTGCTCGATGGAAGTGAGCTTGCGGTCGATTTCGATGCGCAGTTGCTTCTGGCGCTCGATGGAGCGTGGATTCCCGAGTTGCAAAAAGGTACCGACTCCTTCGCCGCCGCGCTTCGCGAGCTCGTCCGCGGCCGGCGTTTGCACGTGGCAGTGCAGGTCCACGGCAAGGCTGCGATTGCCGCGCTTGATGACCTTGCGGCTCGCCGGACGGTTTGCCGCGGCGGCGCGCGGCGTGCAGGTGAACATCATGTGGTACCCCTTTAGTTGAGCTTTACGTATCCACGTGACACCGAATTTGCACGCATTAGCTTGCCCTCACCCTCGATCCCTCTCCCGGAGGGAGAGGGAAGACGGGCCCTTCTCCATCCACTTGTCGCGCATCAGCGCCACGATATTCCCCTCGCCCTCCGGGAGAGGGGCTAGGGGTGAGGGAAACGGCGGCGTCACCTCGCGAAGGAGTTCTTGTTACCCGTTCGACGGATTCGACGAGGCTTTCGCCGCCAGCGGCCCGAAGGCCGGCGGCGGCACGCGCCGCTGCGACGCGGCTTCGTAGGCGGACGCGATCCTGAGCACGACGTCTTCCTTCCCCGGCTCGGTGCGGAACA
>JACQGN010000241.1 GCA_016199545.1 Betaproteobacteria bacterium
AGGACGTCGATGATCGCTGCGCCGTCGCCCTTGTAGTGGACCGGCACCATATCGATTTTCGTGATGCTCTTGATGAGCTCCATCGACATGTGGGGAGAGGAACCGATGCCCCCGGTTGCGAAATTGATCTGGCCCGGGCGCGCCTTCGCGAGTGCGACCACGTCCTTGAACTACTTAACCGGCATGGAAGGGTGGGTCACCATGAGCAGCGGGTTGTGCGCGACGCGCACGATCGTGACGAAATCCCTGATCGGGTCGTATCCGACCTTCGGCAGCAGCGCCGGCGCGACCGCGTGCGTCGTCTGGCTGGCGAGATACAGTGTGTGACCATCCGGCGCGGCTTTGGCGACGAGTTCGGCGCCGATGGTGCCGGTCGCGCCGGGGCGGTTCTCCACGAGAAACTGCTGGCCCATGCGTTCGCTCAATCCCTGCGCCACCATGCGCGCGACGAGATCCGACGGACCGCCCGCCACGAAGCCGACGATGGTGCGCGCCGGCCGCGACGGATAGGTTTGCGCATGCGCAAGCCCGCCGCACATCAACGACAGGAGCAGCAATCGCGTGAGCAAGCTCATATTTTCTCCTTTGGCTCCGCCGTGTGTTGGCGTCAATCGAATGCCTCCTGGCCGAGCAGGTTCTCGTGGAAGTCTTCGGCCCGGTGCACGCGCTGCGCCACGCAACCCGCGTGCTCGAGCATCCCTGTCGATTGGGTATGTCCACCATTTCCCATCGCCCGGGCTACGCCGCTTCCACGAGCTTCGCAGCCGCCGCGGCACTGCGCCCGGCGAGGCGGCCGAAGACGGCGCCGCTCATGAGCCCGGTCGAGCCGGGATAGTTGAAATAGAACAGTCCGCCGACCATTTCACCCGCGGCATAAAGCCCGGGGATCGGTTGGTGGTTGGTGTCGACCACCTGCGCGCCGGGCGTGATTTTCAGACCTCCGAAAGTGAAAGTGATGCCGCAGGTGACGGCATAAGCCTCGAATGGCGGATTCTCGAGCGGAATCGCCCAATTCGAGCGCGGCACTTCCAGGCCTGTCGCTGCGCGGCCGTCCTTGACGTTCGGATTAAACGGCACCTCGCGCTTCACCGCCGCGTTGAACTCGCGAATCGTGTTGAGCAACCGCTCCCGGTTCACGTCCTCCAGCTCGTCGGCGAGCTCCTCGAGGCTCATCGCCTTGACTTTCGTTACGTGTCTGGAGCGGTATTCGGGCCGCAGCAGGTGCGTGACCGATGAATCGAAGATCTGCCAGGCGAACTGCCCCGGCTGTTCGAGGATGATGCGGCCATACTTCGCATACGTGTAGTTGCGGATGTCGGCGCCCTCGTCGAGGAAGCGCTTGCCCTCCGCATTGACCATGATCGAGAACGGGTAGCTGTCCCGCTCGTAATCGTCGGTCACGGAAAAGTCTCCGAAGTCCGTGGCATAGCGCTCCCAGCCCACCGAATGGCAGCCCGACCAGTGACCGCAGGGCTGCGCGCCGATCCGAAGCGCCATGTCAAGACCGTCCCCCGTGTTGTATTTGCTGCCGCGCACCTTGGCCAGGTCCCAGCCTTTGCCGAGATAGCGGCTTCGCCATTCGGTGTTCGCTTCGAAACCGCCGCAGGCGAGGATGACGCACTTCGCCCGGATTTCACGGGTCACGCCGTTCAGGCGCACGACCACGCCGCGCATGCCGGCATCCGAGTGCAGCAGCTCCCTGACCCAGGCGCTGTAGTGCACCTGCACGCCGGCTTTTCCCGCCGCCTTGTAGAGCGTATCGACGAGGCCGCGTCCGCCGCCAGACGCCGCAAGCGTCGCGCCGCCCCAGAACGTGTACTTGCCTTCGATCTTGAACGATTGCCGGCCGAACTGCGGGATCCAGCGCACGCCTTTGTCCTGCAACCAGTGCATGGTCGCGTGGCTGCCGCGCACGAGGATTTCGCACAGATCCGGGTCGGTGCGGTTTTGCGTAATCCGCGCCATATCGTCGAAAAACTTCTCTTCGGTGTAGGCGCCGAAGTCGCTTTTCATTTCCTCTTCGCTCAAGTCGGGTGACAGCGCGCGAATATCATCGGAGCCGTTGTAGACGCAGCGCAGCAGGCCCTCGGTGAAGCTGCTGTTGCCGCCGCGCTCTTCCTCGGGCGCGCGCTCGAGCAGGAGCACCTTCGCGCCCGCGTCGCTGGCCGAGATCGCCGCGCACAGCGCCGCGTTGCCGCCGCCCACCACGATCACCTCATACTGGATATCCGTCATTTCCATTACATGCCCCGATTCCAGTTACCCAACGCGCTCGTAGAGCAGGGTGTTCTTCTTGAGCGCCGCCTCGTCGATGCTGATTCCAAGCCCCGGTCCGCGCGGGACCTCGACGTGCCCGTCGCGCACGACGAAATCGGTTTCCGGAACCAGGGGATCCGCGCCGACGGTGTTGAGCCCGAACACGAACTCGGCTGCGCCCATCATGCGCGCGGCGGGAGTGCTCGCGTAAAAATGCGCGCCCGCCGCCGCTTCGAGCTGCGATTGCACGGCGAGTCCGCCGCAATTCAGCTGAATGTTCGCCGCTTCGGCGATCGCGGCGATCTTCTTGGCCGGCGTGAGTCCGCCGAGCTTGTAGAGTTTGATGCAGTATGCATCCACCGCGCGCGCTTCGGCGAGCGCATAAGCATCCTGTATCGTGAAGAGCGCCTCGTCCGCCATCACCGGCACGCCGTCCGCCGCGCGCCGGATTTCGGCCATGCCTTTGAGATCGCGGCGCGCGACCGGCTGCTCGATATAGCCCAGGCCCATTTTCCTGAGCTCGCGTATCGCCGACAGCGCATCGGCCAACGTCCAGCCCGTATTCGGGTCCACGCCGATCGTCACCTCGCCGCCCACCGTCTTGCGGACGGCCTCGAAGTTCTTGACGTCATGACGCCACCCGCGGCGGTCGGCCATCTTCAGGCACAGCACCCGGATACCAAACTCGTCGACGGCGCGCTTCGACTCCGCGACCATGGTCGCGGTTTCCTCCGCCATGCTCACCGACCACTCGAGCGGGATGCGCGGCTGGCACAACCCGCCCAGGAGGTTGTAAAGCGGCTGGTTCGTGGCTTTGCCCATCGCGTCGCGCACCGCGATATCGAGTACTGCCCGCGCCGCCGGGTTGTTGGCAAGGCGCGCGTCGAACATTTCGTTGACCGCTTCGATGTCGAAGATCGACTTGCCGATGAGGGCCGGGCCATAAATCTCCTTGATGGCGGCGACCACGCTGTGCGTCGTGTCGGCGACGAAGTGCCCCGGACTGATGGGCCGGATCTGCGCGCAGCCCACGACGCCGTCGGCGTGGATTTTAACGAGCACGGGCTTGGAGAGCAGCCGCTCCGCCGGTCCCGTGTCATAGCTGCCGCTTGCGAAGATGCGCTGCACCCGCACCGGCAAGGCGGTCACATGAATTTCGATGCGATCGATCATTGCTTTATTCACCCTGGTTTGAAACCGCGCCGATCAAGCGCGCGCCGCCGCAAGCACCATATCGGCTCCCTTCTCGCCGATCGCGATCGCGGGCGCGTTGGTGTTCGACGAAGGAATCGTGGGGCAGATGGACGTATCTACCACGCGCAGGTTCGCGATTCCGCGCACGCCAAGCTGGGGATCGACCACGGCCATGTCATCCACGCCCATCTTGCATGTGCCGACCATGTGCCAGCTTGTCTGCGCGGTCTCCCGCACGTAGTCGAGCAGCGCCGCGTTATCGACCGTTTCGGGGCCGGGCCGCGTTTCGCGCACGATGAGGGAATTCAATGCCGGCTGCTGTGCGACCTTGCGCGCCACCCGAATCCCGTCGAGGATGAGCTGTGCATCGGCCTCGTGCGAGAGATAGCGCGGGTCCATCGCGGCCTGGTCATGCGGGTTCCGGGAGCGGATGTGCAGCGTTCCGACCGAATGCGGCTGGAGCGGCGTGATGCCGAAGGTGAAACCGGGAAACGGGTCGAGGCCGTAAGCCTTGGTGCGGGCGTAGCGGTCCTTTCCGGACACCGGCAGCAGGCGCAGCACGAGGTCGGGCTGCCGCACGTCCTTCGAGCTGCGGAAGTTCGTCTGCGCCGTCGCCGAGCAGATCGTGAGCAGACCCTTGCGCTGGAATATGAAGCGCAGACCCTCCTTCACCCGGAGCAGCGGACTGCGCAGCACGTCGTTGATCGTGATCGGCCGCGCGCACTCGAACGTGAGCCGCACGTTCGGGTGATCGCGCAGGTTCGCGCCGACGCCCGGCAGGTGATGCACGACGTCGATGCCGAACTTCTGCAATACGTCCGCGTTCCCGATACCGGAAAGCTCGAGGATCTGAGGTGACTTGAGCGGACCCGCGGACAGCACGACTTCGCGCCGCGCACGGATCCGCTGTAGTCCGCCGCCACAGGAGACCTCGATGCCGGTCGCCCGCCTGCCTTCGGTCAGGACGCGCGTGGCGACCGCGTCGGTCAGGATCGTGAGATGCGGCCGCTTGCTGGCCGGACGCAGATAGGCGTATGCCGAGCTCGAGCGGAGGCCGTTCTTCGTCGAATACTGCAGCGGAAAGGTGCCTTCGTAGCTGCCGTCGTTGTAGTCGGACAGGCGCTTGAAACCGTTCTGTTCGCACGCCCCGACAAATGCATCGACGAGTTCGTCGAAGTGACCGAGGTCGGTCACCCCGATGGGTCCGTCGCGGCCGCGCACCGCCGGATCGCCTTCCGGGTAATCCTCGA
Organism: Betaproteobacteria bacterium; assembly: GCA_016199545.1. Lineage (GTDB taxonomy): Bacteria > Pseudomonadota > Gammaproteobacteria > Burkholderiales > SG8-41 > DSOT01. Next base: position 4,701 of record JACQGN010000241.1, read on the forward strand.
TCTGCTTGAAATACGGCAGCATGTCGGAATAACCCCAGCCGGCGCATCCTGCGTCACGCCACTTGTCGTACTCCATCGGATCGCCGCGCACGAACAAGAGCCCGTTAATCGAATTCGAACCGCCGATCACGCGGCCGCGCACCCAAAGCTGCGGCTTGCCGTTCAGATGCGTCTGCGGCTCGGTCTTGAAAGGCCAGGTCACGCGCTCGTCCATGAGGAGCTTCGCGACCATCAGCGGAATACGGATGTTCAACTTGTTGTCGCGGCCGCCCGCTTCGATGAGCAGGACCCGATGGCGGCCGTCAGCAGAGAGCCGGTCCGCCATCACGCAACCCGAAGAACCGGCGCCGACGACGATGTAGTCGAATTCCGCGTCTTGCGGAAGGGAAGAAACATACATGGCGTATCCTCGGTGTGCTGTCCGCGGTTGATGTCAATCCGCTCCGGCGCCGGTATCCTTGAGCACTTTGCCCCAGCGCGCCATTTCGGCTTTGATCTTCGGCCGGCCGCCCTGGAAGAATCGTTGCATTCGCGACCTCCTCCTACCTGGCGCTATCACGGTATCCGTGCAGCCGGGCATCCTGCACGCAGTCGCCATAGCGGGCGAAACTGCCGTAGGCCTGCGCCACCGTCCTGCCTTGCATGATGTATCTCCAGCGCCACTTGTTCGCTTCGTCCCGGTAGAACTTCCACTTATCGGTCGAACGTTCCTCTATTTTTCCGGAAGACAAGCAGGCGCCCCCGTTATCCGCGCAAATTTTGCTTCGCGTAGCCGCCGGCGCTGGCGCCTGCGAGGCGGCCGAAGACTGCGCCGCTCGTGAGGCCGCTCGCGCCGGGATAGTTGAAATAGAAGATACCGCCGACCATCTCGCCGGCGGCGAAAAGGCCGGGGATCAGCCCGTGGTTGGTGTCGAGCACCTGGCCCTGAGTGTTGATGCGCACGCCGCCGAAGGTGAACGTGATGCCGCACGTGATCGCGTAGGCCTCGAACGGCGGTGTGTCGATCGTGTTGGCCCAGTTCGAGCGCGGCACGTCGAGTCCCGGCGCCGAGCGGCCGTCCTTGATGTTGGGATCGAAGGGCACGTCGGTTTTGACCGCCGCATTGAAATCGCGCACGGTGTTCAGGAACTGCGCCTTGTTGACGTCCTCCATCTTGTCCGCGAGCTCTTCGAGCGTGTTCGCAGTGACCTTCGTGACCTGGCGCGTGCGGTATTCGTCCAGCAGAAGATGTGAAATCTTGGAGTCGTAGATCTGCCAAGCGTACTGTCCCGGTTGATCGAGAACGATATGGCCGTACTTGGCGTAGGTGTAGCTGCGGAAGTCCGCCCCTTCGTCGAGGAAGCGCTTGCCCTCGGCGTTCACCATGATGCCGAAGGTGTAGCTGTGCCGCTGGAAGTTCGGAGTCTGAACGAGATCGCCGAAGTCGGAGGCGTAGCGTTCCCAGCCGGTCGCATGGCATCCGGACCAGTGTCCGTAAGGTTGCGCGCCGATGCGCAGCGCCATCGCCAGTCCGTCGCCGCTGTTGTACCGGGTGCCCCGCACCTTTGCGAGGTCCCAGCCCGGGCCGAGATAGCGGCTGCGCCACTCGGCGTTCGCCTCGAAGCCGCCGCAGGCGAGGATCACCGCGCCCGCACGGAGCGTGCGTGTTTCGCCGCTTATCCTGGCCACGACGCCGCTCACGCCGCGATCCGAATGAACGAGCTCCTGTGCCCACGCGTTGTAGACGACCTCGATGCCATGCTTTTCGGCTGACTTGAACAGCGCATCGACGAGGCCCCGCCCGCCGCCCGACACCACGATCGGCGCGCCGCCCCAAAACTTGAACCTGCCGTCGACGCGATACGCCTGGCGGCCGTAGTTGGGATGGAAGCGCACGCCATTCGCCTTCATCCAGCGCAATGTGGCTCTGCTCTGCCTGACGAGGATCTCGCACAGGTCCGGATCCGTGCGATTCTGTGTGATCCGCGCCATGTCGTCGAAAAATTCTTCCTCCGTATAACGGCCGAAATCGCTGCGTTCGATTTCCTCGGGGCTCAAGTCGGTGCTCAGTGCAAGGATGTCGTCGAGGCCCTCGTACACGACGCGCATCTTGCCATCGGTATACACACTGTTCCCGCCGCGTTCGGCGAGCGGCGCGCGCTCGAGCACCAAGACTCCGGCCCCGTGTTCGTGGGCCGAAAGCGCGGCGCACAGCGCCGCGTTGCCCGCGCCGACGACGATCACGTCATAGGTTTGCGACCGTGGTTGCATGTCGTTGCTCTGGTTGGTCCGAAACGATGGCAATTTACCAGCAGCCACCATAGCCTGCCAGAATATTGTGTTATCTTGTTATTCTGATCTGTTATACAAAGAACCCCGATGAACCTGAAGCAACTGCGCTACATCTGCGAGGTGTGGCGGCAAGGCAATCACATCTCCGCGGCCGCCGAGGCGCTCCATACCTCGCAGCCCGGTATCAGCAAGCAGATACAGATGATGGAGTCGGAGCTCGGCTTCGAGATTTTCCTGCGCCGCCGCAATCGCATCGTCGACCTGACGGAGCCGGGACGGGAAGCGGTTGCGATCGCCCAGCGCGTGCTGACCGAAGTCGGCAACCTCAAGAATCTGGCGGACGATTTCAATGCCATCGGCGGCGGGCGCCTCACCATTGCGACGACGCACACGATGGCGCGCTATGTGCTTCCCAAGATCGTCGAAAAGTTCATGAAGAAATACCCCGCAATCCATCTCGGCCTGCGGCAAGGCAATCCAGAACAGGTGTGCGAGCTGCTCGACGCGGGCGAAGTGGATATCGCGATTGTCACGGACACGGTTCGCCCGTTTCCCACTCTCTCCGCCATATCCTGCTTTCCCCTATCCCGAAGCGTTGTAGCCAAGGTCGGGCATCCGATACTGAAGGTGAAAAACCTGACGCTGCAGGAGATCGCCAGGTACCCGATCATCACGTATGACCCGGCCTACAGTGGCCGCTGGAAGGTGATGGACGCCTTCAGGCGGGCGAAAATAGAGCCGAATGTAGTATTCGGCGCAGTGGACGCGGACGTGAGCAAGACTTATGTCGAGCTCGGGATCGGCATTGCGATCCTCACCACCATCACGTTCGACAAGTACCACGATCGCGGCTTGCGTGCCCGCGATGCGAGCCATCTTTTCGAGCCCAGCACGACCTATGTCCGGCTGCGGGCGCATGCCTACTTGCGCAGGTTCCTGCTCGATTTCATCCGCATGCTCGCGCCGCATCTCAGCGAGGATGACATCCGCTCGGCGCACAACAAGAACACGCCGAAGGCTGCGGCGTAAATGACGCGCGGGCGCCGACCGGACCGGGGCGCGGCGCCGTGGCCGAACCCGGGCGCGCGATCGCGCGCGACACACGTTCCGCCGGCAAACGCCATGATCACTCCGGCTTGAGACCTGCCGTTCGAATCACGTTCGCCCATTTCTTCAGCTCCTCCTGCAGAAACCTGGCGGACTCCACCGGCGTATAGCCCGCTGGCTCGAAGCCATCGGCTACGAGAGTCGCTTTTATTTCAGGGACATTCACTATCTTGACGATCTCCCTGCTGAGCAACTCGATATTTTTCTTCGGCGTTCCCGCCGGCGCCAGAACGAAATACCAGCTCGCCGCGTCGTAACCCGGCACTCCGGACTCATCGACGGTCGGCACACCGGGCAGTGCACTGCTGCGCTTCCTGGTCGAAACGGCGATCGGCCTCATCTTGCCTGCTTTGACCTGTCCCAACGCAGCAGGAATCGACGTAAAGAGAACATGAACCTCCCCGGTCAACAAGCCGACAATGGAGGGCGCACTGCCTTTGTATGGCACATGGACCATCCGGGTCCGGGTAACAGCGTTCAAGAGCTCCATTTCCAGATGGGTGATGTTGCCGACGCCCCCGGAACCATAGAGAAGCTGTTTCGGCTTGGCCTTTGCCAACGAAATCAGATCCTTCAGGCGCTTGATCGGCATCGAAGGATGAGCCACCAGGACAGAGGGCCCGATGGCGAGCAGGCTGACCGGTTCAAGGTCCTTCGCCGCATCAAAAGGCATGTTCTTGAATAGTCCCGGCATTGCAACAGTGGCATTTGCCATCAGAAGGGTGTAGCCATCGGGGGGCGCTTTGACCACGGAGTTCACCGCGATGTTTCCCGCAGCGCCCGGCCTGTTGTCGACCACGATGGACTGGCCCACCGCTTCACTCAGGTATTTGCCTATGAATCGCGCAGATTTGTCTACGCCTCCACCGGGCTGGAAGCCGACCACCAGGCGTATCGGCTTGGTCGGGAATTCCTGCGCCGAAACAAGTGAGGCTGCTGCCAGCAACACGACGAGCGCAGGTGCAGCGTTGAATAGGTGTGCCATTTTTCCTCCGTCTATGGATTCGTCATCAATATGTACCCATGTGTTTTCCGCAAGCAAGCAGGCGACAAAGCCTAGCGCAGCGCTGCTATAACCCGCAAGACTGTTGTATTATCCACGCATAACCACACGTTATACTGCGCGTGGCGAGCCGCATCGGGAACGCCGCACACAAGACGTGCCGCGTGGAACCCGGGACTTGCAAGCTGTTACGTCGCCGAGCAAAGGAAAAGGAAATCGAATACCGCCCGGAGGAACGAATTCGCCGCGCCGTGCCCGCTATAATGGCGCAACCCGGATTGGACCCTCAAATGCCATCCCGCAAGCCGCCGCCCTATCTCGACACCGTCAGCCGATTCATTTGCGGCGCCACGTTGTCGGATCTTCCAGCGCAGGTGAAGGACCGCGCGCATTGGGTGATCGCCGACTCCGTTCCCGTGATTGCCGCCGGCATGCAGCAACCGGAGATGAAGGCGTTCGTCGCCCGGCATCTGGCGAGCGCCGGTTCCGGCACCGTCTGGGTGGTGGGCGCGGGCAGGCGTGCTGCCGCGCTCGATGCGGCGCTGCTGAACGGGACCGCTGGCACCTGGCTTGAACTGGACGAGGGTAATCTATTCGCCAAAGGTCATCCGGGCATCCAGGTGGTGCCGGCGGCAATCGCATTGGCGCAGGAAAAAAGGGTGTCGGGCGCCGATCTGCTGCTCGCCGTCGCGCTCGGCTACGAGGTATCGGCGCGGATCAGCCGCGCGGCGCAGGTCCGGCTCTCGATCCATCCACACGGCACTTACGGGGTCATCGGTGCTGCAATCGCCGCGGCGCGCCTGAAAGGGTTCGATTTCCGGCAGATGCGCGAACTGCTCAATGTCGCGGCGACCATGGGCATGGCCACCAGCCGCCAGACACTGCTCGACGGGGCGACGGTCCGCAACATTTTCACCGGGCATTCCGGGTACATGGGACTCACGGCGGCGCGCCTCGTCGAGTGCGGCTTTACCGGTGAAAACGACGGCGTGGCCAACGTATACGGCAAGGTTCTGTCCGATACCTTCAGGCCCGGGGAAGTCACGTCAGGACTGGGCACCGACTGGCTGATCACGCGGAACTACTTCAAACTGCACCCGACGGGCCGCTATGTGCATGCGGCGATCGATGCGCTCGAGGATCTGCTCGCGAAGGTGCCGGGCGGCAGGCTCGACGTTGGCCTCATCAAGGAAATCAGGGTACGTACCTATATGCTGGGCGCCATGCTCGCCGAAAAAAACGTGACGTCGAGCTTCGGTGCGCGTTTTTCAGTGCCCTTCGCCCTGGCGAGCGTCCTGTATCACGGCCGCTCGGGCTTGGCGAGTTTTGACGAGCACGCGGTCGCCGATCCGAACGTACAAGCGCTCGCAGCCCTGGTGGACCTGCGGGAAGACGAGCGGCACACCGCACGGTATCCCCACGAACAGCCCTGCGATCTCGCGATTACGCTCGCCGACGGTTCGGTGCGGGAAGGGCATTGCACCGTGATGAAGGGCGAGCCCGCCAATCCCCACCGGCCGCAAGAGCTCGAGGCGAAGTTTTTCGATCTGGGCATCCCCGTTTGGGGCGAGGACGTCGCGAAGCGGCTGTTCGACGGGCTGAGGAATCTGGAGGACATGCCCGACTTCGGGGCGTTCGCCGATCGACTTTCACTCTAGGGAACGCGAACCGCAGCATGCTCAGGAGCCACGGACGTTACGATTATTCACCGATCAGCAAGCGTGCCGACTACACCTGGCCCGGGGGCAAGCGCCTGGCGCTCCATTTCTGCCTCAATGTCGAGCACTTCGAATTCGGACAAGGACTGGGCAACGATTATGCTGCGCCGCATCCGCAGCCCAACTCGTGCAGCTACGCGTGGCGCGACTTCGGCAACCGCGTCGGCGCCTGGCGCCTGCTCGAACTCGCCGAGCGCTACGAACTCCCCTATGCGCTCCTCGTCAACACCGAGCTATACGATTACTGCCCGGAGATGATCGCGGCGTTTCGCGAGCGCGGCGACGAGATCGTTGGCCACGGCCGGACCGACGCCGAACGCCAGGCCGACATGAACCACGAGCAGGAGCGCGCGTGCATCCTTGGGGCGACCGCCTCGATTGAAAGACACGAGGGCAGAAAGCCCGCTGGGTGGCTTGCGCCGTACATCTCGCAGACCTACGACTCGCTCGACCTGCTGAAGGAGGCGGGGTATCGCTACATGATGGACTGGCCGCTGGATGACCAGCCGGTGTGGTTCCGCACGAAGCACGGCCCCATACTCTCGATTCCCTATGCGCACGACCTCAACGACTCGATCGAATGCGTGTCGCGCCGCACGCCCGCGCAGCTGCATTGCGAGAATCTCATCGACCAGTTCGACGCCATGCTGGAAGAGTCGGTGCGGCGCCCGCTCGTGATGCCGATCGTCCTGCACAGCTTCGTGCTGGGGCAGGCCTACCGCGCGCGCCAGTTCAGCCGCGTCGTCGAGCACATCCTGCGGCAGCGCGACCGCATCTGGATGACGCGGCCCGGCGCGATCTGCGCGCACGTCGAGTCGCTCCCGAAGGGCATCGTACCGGGCAGTTGAGTCCCGGGCAGACCATTTTCCCGGCCGCACCGTGTTGCCACACCGACCACCGTGGAGAAAGATCCATGACTCATTGCCTTAACCTGCGTGCGGGCGCCCGATCGTCCCTCACGGCACCCGGGTGCTTGCCGTGCGCCGTTGTGGCACTCGTCCTTTTCCTTGCGATGTGCCCGGCGGAGCCGGCTGAACGCCCGGACTACCCGACCAGGCCGATCCGCGTGATCGTGGGATTCGCGCCCGGCGGCTCTGCGGACATCACCGCGCGCGCCGTCGCGCAGAAAATGTCCGAACTGCTCGGATACTCGGTCGTGGTGGACAACCGCAGCGGCGCGTCGGGCATCATCGGCAGCGAACTCGTGGCGCGGGCCGCCCCCGACGGCTACACGTTGCTGGAAGCGACCATGACGACGCACGGCATCGGGCCGAATCTCTATCAGAAGCTGCCGTACGATCCCGTGAGGAGCTTCGAGCCGATCGCGCTGATGGTGCGCATTCCGTTGGTCATGTTCGCCCACGTGTCGGTCTCCGGAACGAACCTCAAGGAGGTCGTGGATCTGCTGAAGGCAAGCCCGGGCAAGTACCGCTACGCTACCGCCGGCAACGGCAGCCCACCGCATCTCGCCGCCGAGCTGTTCAAGCTAAAGACGGGGGTGGATCTGCTGCACGTGCCCTACAAGGGCACGGGGGCGGCCGTCCCGGAGCTGTTAGCCGGGCAGGTGCATTTCATGATCGACGGTCCGCCGCCGTTCCTCGGCCACGTGAAGGCGGGCAAGCTGCGGGCGCTCGCCGCCGCGAACGCGAAGCGGCTGGCGCAACTGCCCGATGTCCCGACGTTCGCCGAGTCGGGCGTCAGCGGCATGGAAGCGGGCCTGTGGTACGGCATGCTCGCGCCCAAGGGCACGCCGCGCGAGATCATCAACCGGCTGAACGCTGCGATCAACAAGACACTGCAGCAGCCGGACGTGCGCGAGCGTTTCGCGGCATCGTCAGTCGAGACCGTTGGGGGGACGCCGCAGGAATTCGGCAGCTACGTCGCCAGCGAGATCAAGCGCTGGGGTCAGGTCGCGCGCGCCGCCGGGATCCGCCTCGAATGAGGAACAGGACACTTCAACAGGAAGGCGTCATCTGCAGAATCAGAATCGTCCACGTGCGAGAAGATCGGTGACCACGCGGAAGAGTGGCGCGTGGAAATGCGGGCGTACATAATTGCCGCCGGACTACTCATCCGGGTATTCGTCCTTTTCATCTTCCCAGGCATAGCGTTTGCGCGGTGGGATGTCCAGGTGCCGCAGCGCGATCGCCAGCACCAGACCGATCAGCCCGGCCGCCAGATGGGTTTCCCAGGAAACTCCGGGCTTGATCGGTAATACTCCCCAGACCAGGGTGCCGTAGAGAAAGCAAACCAACAGGGACGCGGCAATCGCGCGTTTGTCCCGTCGGATCAAGCCCGCTACGAAGATATAGCTGACCAACCCGTAGACCAATCCGCTGGCACCGACATGGACGGACGCTCTCGCGAACAACCACACCGCGATGCCGGGTCCCAGGTAGGCCGCCGGAATCACTTTGACGGCCGAGTTCGGGTAGAGGTGCAGCATCACCGTGCCCAGCACCAGCAGCGGCAGGGAGTTGGCGATCAGGTGGGAGAAGCCGCCGTGCAGCAGGGGTGCGAGCAGAATTCCGGGCAGCCCGGCCCACTCGCGGGGACGGACGCCAAACCGCGCCAACCCCAGATTCAACCCCCAGTTCCACAACTGGATGACCCAGATCAGGGCGACAAAGCCCAGCGTGATCTGGAACGCCAGCCAGAAGTTGGCGCGCGCCCGCTCGGAGCTGGTGTAGGCTGGGTCGGGGATATGGAACTGCATTGCGGAACACGATACCAGCCAGCCCGCCGTGCTACCAGTGCGCGAGGCCATGCTGCTAAGCGGCACACAGCTGCGGGCATGGGAGAGCGCACGGAGAGCCTCCGACGCGCGTGTTCAGCTTCAGGGGCCATCCGATCATGCAAGTGAGTACGAAAGCCTGGTATGCCGTATCAGGACGGGCGGGATCGCGGACTTTCGCTGGCATGACCTTCGGCATACCTGGGCAAGCTGGCATGTGCAGCAAGGCACGCCGCTTTACGCTCTGCAGGAGTTGGGCGGGTGGGAAAGCCCGGAGATGGTGCGGCGGTATGCCCATCTTGCGGCCGAACACCTGGCCCCTTGGGCGGATCGTCTATGCGCTTTAAGGGTGGTGGAAGATTCAGCCGGTGGCACAAATCCGTCACAGGCCGGAAATGAAGAAGGGATTGCGCAATGCAACCCCTTGTAAATTCTGGCGCGCCCGGCAGGATTTGAACCCACGACCCCCTGGTTCGTAGCTAGAACATGTACTCTAAGACGTTGATTTATTGGTATCTTTAACCAGCCGACCGTTGCCCATTTTGCACCACAGCGCTCTACAGCGCTCAACAGCACCGTTGCAAAAGCGTTGCAGGGGTATTAGCTTGCATCACTCACCGCGCAGAAAAATCTCGACCGTCGCGGTCGTCCAAGTCGCGACGCCCGAACCGAAAAAGTCTTCATCCTCGGTCCACACCGGACAATCGAATTGAAGCGCCCCAGCGACCGCCGGCCAGTCGGCTGGATCCCTCTTGCCGATGCGCGCCATCGCTTCGCTCTCAGCTGCCGCAAGTTCCACCTGCGGAATGATCTGGACGGCAGTCATGATCGACGTAAGCGCCTGCTGCCATGTCTCATCCGGAATGCCGCGTTTTGGTGCAAGCTCCGCCAAGTACTGCATCGCCTCCTCGACATTCGACTCGGCGACATAGAACGCGGTCGTGTCGCAGTAACGCTCGATCAACTCGCGAACGCGAACCCCCAGCACCGCACGGACAAGGATATTCGCGTCAATGACGAGACGCCTACTTTGCACGGCGCGCCTTGCGCCAACGCTTGAAGTCGGCGACGAGTTCCTCCTCCGTCAGTCCAAGCCGGGCAAGCTCCGCCTGCATGCGGCGCCCGGCTTCGAGCAAAGCCTCCCGCTCGGCCTGGCCAGGACGTCTTGGGACAGGGATGTAGAACCCAACGGTCTGCCCATGGCGGGTGACCTCGATAGGAACGGTTGATTCCATGTAGGATGCGAGCTTGTCGCGAAGCTCTCGAATGCCGATGCGCACGCCCATTAGCGCCTCCTGAAATGGTAACCACACTTGTGTACACAACTGTGACACAATACGCCGCGGTTCACACAGCGTCAAGTAGCAACGATCTGCGATGAACCCGAAGGATCGCATTGCCGCACTGGAGGCCAAATGCGCGAAGCTTCGCGCCGAAAACGAATCGCTGAAGGCCGCCATTCAAGCCAACGCATCCCAGGCTATTCGAGTCGCCCCGCCCGAACCGCAACGACCAGACCCCGCGGAGGCCTCAGTCCGGCACGACTCGCCACCTCGCCACGATGGCACTATGTGCTGGCCAGCCAGGTCGAGACGTTCAGCAAGGTAATCCGCGCCAAGCTGCTGGCTCGTTCCTCCGGTTTCGCGAAGGACTATCTGCGGGCGGTAGTCGATGAGGTGCGCGTCGTCGGCAAGAGCGCGACGATCACGGGCAGCTACTCTCGCGTCCATCGGGGATGACCAGATAGAGGATGCGCGGTCCGCCGCGATGTTCCTTGGCCCGTCGTGGGCAGACGACTATCACAGGTGGGCAGTGAAAGTCGGTCAAGCGCTGAAGAGTTTTGAGCAGGCCGGCCGCGGCGAGGAGGCGCGAGGGATCTGGCACGAGTTCAGCGCGCTCAGCGACAAGTATGACCGAGATGCGACGGAGAAAAAGTGGGAAACATTTGAACCGAAGAGCATCACCTACACATCGCTGTTTTATTGGGCGCAGGCCGCAGGGTGGAGGAACCCGAGAAGCACGGCCAGCACAGCAACAGCAACAGCAAGCGACAGGGAGACCAAGTCCTACGCCTTCCCGCTGGAAGACGGCCGCCTTAACCTGTCGCGTCGCCTTGGACCTCGCGACGAGGTGATCGCAGGAGCGCTCCCCGCTGGCAAGGTGTGGATTACTGGTGGTGCCGGAGGCACGTTCAAGACAGCGCTGCTCATTGTGGCGGCGCTCTGTATCGTCACCGGGCGCCCCTTCATGGGTCTACCCGTCAATGAGCCAGGGGCAGTGATTCTCGCCCTTGGCGAGGAGGATCGGGACGAGATTGACCGGCGCGTTACCCCCTGCAACTTTGGAGGCCGGCGGCCCTGGTTCGAATGCCCGGCGTGCGATCAACGCTGCGCCATCCTTTACTTTCGCGCGAGAGATGCGGCGTTTGGATGCCGGACCTGCCTAGATCTCGCCTATACCGCCGAGGCCCTCGAACTCACATACCGGCTGCTATGGAGGCAACGCAAGCTGGAGCGACAGCTCGGGCCGGGTAAGACCCGTCCCAAGGGGATGCATCGGCGGACCTACTGGGCTCTCGTTGACCGGATCGACCAGATCGATACGCGCCGGCTGGTGCTTCTTCGGGCGGGCCTTGATCGCCTCCTACGTGGATAGGGCGATGACGCTACCGAACGCTGACGAATAACCTTATTCTTTCTTTTCATCCTCTTTCTTCTTGACGGTCAGGTTGTAGTTCTTGGCTGTCCTCTTAAGCTTATCCACCACAATTCTGCGGTGCACTGCTTCGTTTTCGTCAAGAGGCAAATCGGAGCTTGAGCGCGGAGCGTGCTCGATCGTGGGTTCCTTGTGTGCAACAGGCTCAGGAGACGGCGTCGCAACGGGCACCGGATTGAAGTAACGGCGCAATTCAGCCTTCACTAGCACTTGGGTGAAATACTGAACGTGTGAACACGTTAGAAGCCCTTCCGGTGATCCGAAACCTACCGTGGAGCTAGTCGGAATGACTAGGTCATTTGGAACACCATACATTGCACCACGTAATAGACCCTCGACTTCGATCCCGAATCCTGATGTTGGGCTGTTGGGGTCGAAGCGGCTGCCCCAGCAAGTGACCCCTACGGGATCTCCCAGGCGGTTGAGTATGTTGAGTGCTGAGGAATTCGCCCCCATCGCTTCGATTCCCGGCGGGAGCACTGGCGCATCGAACAAGAATCCATGTGCCCATGTAAGGGGAGAAAGCGCCGGACACGCGAGGCCGAGACCCCATTCGCCAATTTTGTAAAGCTGGCTGAGCAACCGCCTGCCAATCGCCACCAGAGGCGTCCCAAGGTGGGGCGTGCCAAGAGTATGTAGCGCGATATTCGCGGGGAACCTATCTCGTGCGAGAGATTCCATTGCGAGACGTGCGACGAGCCCGCCCCTTGAATGTGCGACCAGCAGAAGTTGCTGCACTCTGACGCTGCGTGAAATGAGGAGCGCCAGCTCGTCGGCGTTCCTTTCGAGTGGCAAAAAGGTGTCGTGCTCAAATCGCCTAACGGGATAGCTCGGCATCGCGCCAGCCACAAAGAGGTCCTTCAGCCCTTGAAGGCCGCACGACGTAGCTCCATGCACGAAAACCATCGCGTGAGGCGCACTGACCGGGTTCCGCTCACTCAGGACGGGACATGCGCTAGCGACATCAGGGTATCTGCGGGCGGCGCCGCGCTCTCGGCACTCGAACAGCGGATCACGATCTAGTGTTGGATTATCGAACGTCAATCGGCGCAACGTTCGTCCGATGATAAAGCCTGTGGTTCCCCGTAGTCTCGCAATGAAACCGCGCCTGTCGCCGGCCATTTCGTGCCAGCCATCGATAATCGCCGTGTTGGGGCCGAAATAGCCGCGCCAGTCAAACACGGTCTCAAGGGCATGGTTGGGTGTCGCATATCGATACCGCAGGCGCGCGAGCCTGTCATCGGCATCGGTGTCGGGTATGTATTCAACTTGTAGTTCGGTGGGCGTGGAAGGCAACCGTATGACGATGGCTGTCGGCTCGTGCCACGCAATCACCGTAGGCGTGCCTTTCTTGCGATCTGGCCGGTAAAGTGCAAGCGCCTCTTCATCGAGCGCCACTACTTCAGAGCCCGTTGCCCAGTCAAATTCGCGGGACTGGTCCTCAGCAAGCTTCGCCCAGAATGATATCGGCTGCCGCCCGAGAATACCGAACGCGCCGGGTGAACTGTATTCACGCTCAGACTCAAGATGCAAATGCAGGGGAGCAACAGCGTTCGGAAACGCTTTCTTCGAGGCTTCGAGCAGAACGTCAATCGTGGGAGACTTGTAGACCCCCTCGGTGTGCGCTGTTTGCCAGCCGTCGCTTCCGAACACATTCACTTTCCACATGGTCCCCCCTCTGGTGCTTGCCACCTGGTTGCTGGACTATTCTGCGCCCTTTGCTGTGTAACGCGCTACCGTTGGTAGCCTGACAATCCGTCATGATCCGGAAGCGGTGGGACAGATGTGTGGGCCGGATTTTGCAGTAGCCCTCCTATTCGGCCTTCCCTGGGGTCGGATGCATACAGAAAACCTTTGTAGTTACCGAGTTGCGGAGCCAGTGCAATCAACCACTTGCAGGTCGGTATTGCGGCATTCAGAAATCAATTGGTTCTTGTACACGCACGGGATTTGTACTACGATTCTCCCGCCGATTGACTTCGAGGACATGCCATGATGACCCGGCGGGCTGCGATCTACGCACGTGTATCAACTGAGCAGCAGACTACCGACAACCAGCTTGCAGAACTACGCCAGGTGGCTGCCCGCATGGGATGGCAGGTGGTGGGGGAGTTTGTCGACCACGCGGTCAGCGGTGCCAAGGGTCGCGACAAGCGCCCGGAATTCGACAGGCTGCTGAAGGGCATTGCCCGGCGCGAGTTCGACATCGTGGCGGCATAGTCGGTCGATCGCCTGGGGCGCAGCCTGCAGCAGCTCGTGGATTTCCTGGGCGAGATTCATGGGAGGCGGATCGATCTCTACCTGCACCAGCAGGGGCTCGACACCACGACGCCGGCCGGAAAGGCGCTGTTTCAGATGTGCGGGGTATTCGCCGAGTTCGAGCGATCCATGATCCAGGAACGCGTCAGGGCTGGCCTGGCGCGAGCCCGAGCGCAGGGGAAGCGACTGGGGCGCCCCCGAGTGCCAGCAGAGGTAGAACAGCGAGTCCTTGAAGAACGAGGCGCCCGCAAGGGGATCGGCAGGATAGCGCGCGAGGTGGGAATAGGGGTGGGGACGGTCCAGCGGATTCTTGCGAGCGCCTAGGGCGCTCCGATGGTCGGAGTTTGCTTGGCATTGCGCTGCAAGTCTTGGTCAATCGCGTCCAGTAATCGGCCGCAAAGCTGGCCTCAGGCAAGTAGATACGCAATCCTATGCTCGGTCGCCGGGTCGGCGTGGATTAGTACTGAAGGATCTTTGAAGATCGCCAATCTTGAAGTGTGCTTCTGGACCTCGGGCGCACCGAAGCTGGCTTCTAGCGGGTGGTGAGCGAAATGATTTCTTGCCTGGCGAATGGACTCGAAGTCTTTGTATTGGGTCGGTGAAATAAGGTCGAAGGCGTAGGCGACCGCGATTCGCTGCGAGAAACTGGAAAGCGGGCCGACGGGACCGAAGAGCTTCTCAGCAACGTTCTTGTCCTTGACCCTGTGCGTCAAGAAAGTTCCAAGAGCGTGCTCGGCGAAGCTGCCAGCCAGGATGGCTGCCCCTCGATCGGTTTCGGAGTGAAAGAGTCCAACCATCTCGTTCCAGTCACCAAGCCCGACGATCCATGGTATTGCCATGGGAGGTTCCAGTTCGAATTGAGGGCCTAAGGATACTCTGAAAATCCAGTTGCAATGAGTCCATGGCAGCGTTGAGTAGATCGAGGAATGGGGAACGGATGACCGGAGCCGTCCCGGCGGTCTCTTTGACCGCCTTTTACTACCGTTTTCCGCTTCTTTTGCCTTTCATGGACGCACCTCTCCTAGGTGACCAACAACAAGCGTCGGACACGGTAGAGATTGGCAAGAGCGAACAACGCGTTCATCTGCGCGAGGTTCTTCGCAATACCCCGGTAGCGCACCTTCGCATGCCCCCACAAGCGCTTGACCACGAGGAACGGATGCTCAACGATGGCGCGCACTCGCGACAGACGCCGGTTACGCGCCCGCTGCGCCTGGCTCAGCGGTTGGCTGCGGGTGCCACGCTCGTTGACTTCGAATGCAACCCCGTTGGCCTCGGCCTGCGCTTTGAGCTCCCGGGAGTGGTAGGCGGAATCCCCATGCAAGCGCTCTTCTCCCCCGTGCATCAACTCGCCCAGCACGTTCACATCGGCCACGTTGGCCGCCGTGCCCTGTACCGTGTGCACCAGCCCGAAACCGTCGTCCACCCCGGTGTGCACCTTCATGCCGAAATACCACTGCTTGCCCTTTCTCGTCTGATGCATCTCGGGATCTCGCTTCTTATCGGCGTTCTTCGTCGAGGACGGCGCATTGATGATGGTTGCATCCACGATCGTGCCCTTGCCCACCAACAGCCCGCGCTCCGAGAGCAGGGCGTTGATCTCGGCAAGCAGCTGCTCGGTCAATTGATGCCGCTCCAGCAGCCGGCGAAAGTTAAGTATCGTCGTCTCATCCGGAATCACGTCCGCATCCGTGACAACCCCCGCGAACCGGCGCATCGTGATCGAGTCGTAGAGCGCCTCCTCTGCCCCCGGGTCAGACAGGTTATACCACTGCTGCAGACAGTAAACACGAAACATGCGCTCCAGCGGCAGGGGCGGGCGCCCGCCTGCCCGACTCCCCTTCGGATAATGCGGCTCGATCAGCGCACAAAGACGCGCCCACGGCACCACGCGCTCCATCTCGGCGAGAAATTGCTCGCGTCGTGTCTTCTTGCCCTTGTCGAAGTAGCCCGTCATCGACAGCGACCCTTGCTCCATCTCGTCTCTCCTCTTCGTCTTCATACGTGCTCAACGTACAACACCCCTATTTCGATGACGAGAAGAGCAGGTTTTTCAGAATTTCCTTAGAGCAACATTTAGGGGTGCCTTGCACACCTTGGTTCGTTCCCGGCATCAGCTATGATCGATCCGAATTCCGCCCCCCTGTTGCGCGAAGTACACACTGGTTTTTCGCGTAACCCCAGTGTAACCCTGAAAAAGAAAACGGGTCAGGCTGATAGCCTAACCCGGCGTTCCCGCCGGTTTTCTTGCTAATCGCAGTGTAAGCCTTTGGTTTGTTGAGGGATTGGCGCGCTTGCGTGCGGCAATGTGTTCCCATGTAACAGGCTTGCATTAATATCGTAA
>JACQGN010000243.1 GCA_016199545.1 Betaproteobacteria bacterium
CATACCGCCAGTTTCTAGCACACTGGACGCCACTGTACAACCCCTTTCCCTACGAAAGATGTGTAGATACCTATGCCCTGAGAGGGAGGGAAAATTATTTGTTCTCAGCAGAAAACCTCCTTCCCCTTCAGGGGGAAGGTTGGGATGGGGGTGGGGTGGAATTCGCCGACTTCATTCTGTTACAGGCTCTAAAATCCAGGATGGCCGGGTGGGGTGAGGCAATCAGAGAGGAGAGTTGCGATGCCGATTGCGCGAATCAGACCGGAGCTGAATATGCACTACCGGCTCGACGACTACACCGATCCATGGCGCGCATCCGAAGCGGTGCTGATGGTGCACGGCAATCACGAAGGCGGCGCCGCGTGGTAGGGCTGGGTGCCGCAACTGGCGCGACATTACAGGGTGGTGCGCCCGGACACGCGCGGCTTTGCCGATTCGACGCCGATGCCGCGCGATTTTCCGTGGTCGATGGATCTCGTGATCGACGACTTCGTGCAGCTCATGGACTCGCTCGGCATCAACCGCTTCCATCTCGTCGGCGCGAAGATCGGCGGCACCATCGCGCGCGCGTTCGCCGCGCACCGCCCGGACCGCGTGCGCACGCTCACCGTGGTGGGTTCGCCGGTGCCGCGGCGGCCGGACGGGAAAGCCGCGCTGCTGAAGGCGATCGAAGAGAACGGCGTCGAAGCCCGGGCGCGCAGCGGCATGGCGGCGCGGTTGGGCGCGAGCTTCCCGCCCGAGGCCGTCGAATGGTGGGTCAAGTTCATGGGACGCACGCCGCCGTCGAGCGTGCTCGGGTTCGTCAACGCGATCAACTTTTCCGATATCTCGGCCGACATTCCGAAAATCCAGTGCCCGATGCTCGTCATCACGACCGAAGGCAGCAGCCTCGCGTCGATCGAGCAGACCCGAGCCTGGCAGCAGCAGGTGCCGGATTCCGAGCTGCTGGTGCTGCCCGGAGATTTCTATCACATCGCGGTGACCGATCCGGATCGCTGCGCGGCCGCGACGCTGGATTTCATCAAGCGCCGCAGCGGCGCGCGCTGAGCGCGCTTTACTCGATATGCATGCGCGCCGTCCTGGCGACTTTCGCCCATTTGGCGAACTCGCCGGGCAGCCAGTTCGACAACTCTTGCGGCGTGTTTCCGACCGGCTCGGCGCCATCCCGGGCGAGCTGCGCCACCACTTCCGGAAGGTGCACGACGCGCACGATTTCGCGATGGAGCGTCCCGATGATGGGAGCAGGCGTCCCGGCCGGCGCGAATATGAGCTGCCATGAGCCTGACTCGAATCCCGGCACGAATTCCGCGACTGCCGGCAACTCGGGCAGCGCCGCCGAGCGCTTAGCGCCGGTCACCGCGACGGCGCGCAGCCGGCCCGACTTTGCGTGCGTGATGGCCGAGAGCATGCTGGCAAAGCTCACGTGGATCTGGCCGCCGATGAGATCGGTCATGACCATGGCGGCGCCTTTGTACGGGACGTGCACCATCTCGGTCCCGGCCATCATGTTGAACAGCGCGCCGGCGAAGTGCGGCGAGGTTCCGTTCCCCGGCGAGCCATAGTTAAGTTGGCCTGGTTTGGCGCGCGCGACCGCGATCAGGTCCTTGACCGTGCGTACCGGAAGCGCGGGGTTCACCACCAGCAGGCCCGGGGAGTTCGCCGCCATGGTGATCGGCGCGAAGTCTTTCAGCGGATCGTAAGGGAGCTTCCGCTGCAGGCTCGGCGCGATCACGAACGAGCTCCCGGCGAGCAGCAGAGTGTAGCCGTCGCGCGGCGCTCGGGCCGCAATTTCGGCGCCGATGATGCCTGACGCGCCGGGGCGGTTATCGACCACGAACTGCTGGCCCAATTTTTCGCCCAGTTTCTGCGCGACGAGCCGACCCACAATATCGGCGCTGCCGCCCGCAGCGAGCGGGATGATCAAACGAACCGGCCGCTCGGGATAGCCCTGCGCGAACAAATCCGCGGCTTGGCCCAGCGCAAGCAGGGCAGCCGCGGCGCACACCGCTTTCAGCATTCGACTCCCGGTTTCTTACAACTTACTCCACACGCATACCAGATCGCTTCACCACCGAACTCCAGCGGGGGACCTCCGCGGCAATCAGTTGCCGGAATTGTTCGGGAGTGCCGCCGACAGGCTCTTCACCCTGTTCCGCAAGGCTCGTCGCGACCTCCGCGGATCTTACTGCCTTGACGAGTTCCGCATTGAGCCTGTTCACGACGGCGGCCGGCGTGCGCGCCGGCGCCACCCACCCGTGCCAGACGGTCACGTCGTAACCGCGCACTCCCGCTTCGGAAATGGTCGGCACGCTTGGCAGTACGGAGGAGCGCCCGGCACTGGTGACCGCCAGCACGCGCAATCTGCCCGACTTCACGTGGGGCAGTTCGCTCACGATTCCGCTGAAGAAGACGTGGATCTGACCGGAGATTGCGTCGATCGAAACCTGCGAGGCGCCTTTATACGGAATGAACGTGACTCTTATGTCCGCCGCGGAAGCAAAGTATGCGGCGGCAAGATGGGTGGAGCTACCGCTGGAACCCACCCCCATATCGAGTGCGCCCGGTCTTGCCCTTGCCAGCGCGACCAACTCCTTGACCGACTTGACGGGGAGCGCCGGGTGCGCCAGCAGGAGGAACGGGGCCTTGGTCAGCAGCGAAATCGGCGCGAAGTCTCTTGTCGGATCATACGGAAGGTCCGGACGCAAAGCCGGGCTGAACGTGAGGGACGGCGTGACCGCCCCGAGCGTATAGCCGTCGGGCGCGGATTGCGCGACGAGTCCGTAACCGATGGTGTTGCCTGCGCCCGGGCGATTGTCGATCACGACCTGCTGGCCCAGGTTCTTGCTGATTGCGTACGCAAACTTTCGGGCCCGCAGGTCGGTGCCTCCGCCCGGCGCCGCGCCGACGATGACGCGAATGGCCTTGGCCGGGTAGCCGGTCGCGCCTTGGGCCGCTGAAAAACGCGGGGACAATATGATCGACGCCGCGGCAACCAGCAGGCATCCAGAATATCGCCTGACCATGCCAGCCGTAGCGGGACGGCCCGACCATCTCAGCAGTATCACTGGGGAGGCGCCTCGACCAGGATCGGGCGGCTGCGGCCGGAAGTTTCGCTGAAGCCCGTGAGCACCATGGAGATCGGGCCGATCGGGCCGCCGCCGCACAGCAGCATCAGGTCCTCGGGCGGGCTCACGGCATAATGCATGGTCGTTTCGTCCTCGGGTGTGATGTCGCCGTCGATCCACCCGACGCGTTTGAGATCGGCCACTTTGCGTCCTGTGTGCGCGGCGATCCCTTCGCGCACTTGCTGCTTGCTCCAGCCTTGCGCCCGAAAAAGTTCCGCATGCTCGCCCGCCAGGACGACGGTGCCAGGCGTCTGCCGAATGAGCGGACGCGAGCCCAGGAACGCGAACGCATCACCGAGCGACAGCAACAACCGGTGCGGATCGGCGCGTTTGTTCCACACCTGCATCATGCTGCCCGACGCCATGAGAGTCACGGTGCTGTCCCCGGGTTTGAAACCGCGCTCCACGTGCCACGGCATCCACGGGTGGTCATCCTCATTCTCGGCAATGCAGCAGGTGTACTTGCCCGGTGTGCCCAGCGTCGAGCGGTCGGAGATCCCGGGACGGTATCTCAGGCAATTCAATACCACGAGCCTCAGCGCCCGGCCGATGGTCGCATTCGCGCGCACGCCGGGGCCGAACAGGTTGTTGCCGGCGTTGACGCCGATTTTCCTGGCGATCGGGCCATTGACCAGTACGATGATGGTCGGCCCCCCGAGTGCTGCCGCGACATGGTGCAGGCCAAATTCGGGCGCAGCCAGGGCTTTGACCGCGGCGACCACGACCGGCATGTATTGCGGTTTGCATCCCGCCATCACGGCATTGACCGCGACTTTTTCCGCGGTAACGGAAACCTTGCGCGAGGGCATGGTTGCAATGACGGAATCGCAGCTTAACCTGCCCCCTTCGAGCATCTCCTTGACCAGGGGACGGGTGGGTGGAATAACCGGCAACCCATCCGTCCAGCCTCGGCCGTAGCAGAACTCGATCTGTTCCGACGCGCTGATCGGAGTACAGGCCTCGCCTGCGCCATCTGGAACCGCAAAAGCGGCATCGTTCATCATTGGTAGTCCGCAGGCTTTCCCCAGGACAAATCCCGAGGGCGCCATTCTAGTGCAGTGCCTCGCTCTATGCGGTACTTATACAGCAGCGCCGTGGTGGCGAAACTCCTCCCCCTTCAAGAGCGAGGTTGGGAGGGGGATGGGGGTAGTAGCGCTCAACTGCCAACCCATCCCCACCCTGGCCCTCCCCTTGAAGGGGACGGAATCTCTCATTAATTGCGAAGCATGACACTAGTCCAGTTGTCCCGCCTGCAACAGCCCGAGCACTTTGCCGATCAGCACGTCGGCACGTCGTTCAACCTCGTCCGGCGTCATGGTCGCGAGCGGATGCGGAATCATCACGAACCGGAAATCCGGGGCTGCCCAGAGTTCGGCCATTTCCCTGGCCGTGGACTCGAAGGCGTCCGTCAGGATCGGGATCGCGGGTATGCCGGCTTTTTCGAGGATCAGGGCGTCGAGCAAACTGCCCGACGAACACGCCCCTCAATCGCCCACGCCGGTGATGGCGAAATCGGCCTTTCCCTTCAGCGCGGCAAGCTGGCTGTCCGTGAGCGGCGCGCGCTGGGGTTTATGGACCAACACCTCCATCGTCATGCCGTGGGCCGCGGCAAGCTTCTCGGCCACCTTGCGCAATACGGCCTCGGAATTCGTCTTGGTGTTTTCGATGAGCCCGATGCGCAGTCCGTTGAGGCTCCTCGGGCGCGGAGCGTAGTCGATTTGTTCCCGTCCTACCGGGATCGTCGGGTCCATGAGGTCGATCATGTCGTGGCTCCTGATTGCCTGCAAACTTGAAAACGCACCACTGTTCACCCCGCTGCGGCTTTCTCGCGGTGCCAAGAAGTGATCAAAGGATTCTCACGCGTCAGGGGATGCCTGTCAATTCGCCGGCCGCCGGCGCTGGCATAGCGAAATCAGTTCCACGTCGTGGACACGGGACCGGTTCCACGCCGAATTCGATTTCTTCGCCGCATGACAAATGGGACACCCTTTTACGTCAGCAAGCGCACGTGTTTTACCACACGCCGGCGCCGTCCCCACGGCCCCGCGCGCACGACGTACAGATCGCCGTGGGAGTCGCAGCAGATGCCGTGGCACGACTTGAAGCTCGGGTCGCCCCACTGCGCGAGGCGCTCGCCTTCGAGCGTCAACACGCTCACCAGCCCCGCGTTGTGTTCGACGATATAGACGATGTCGTCGGCGTCAACGTAGATCACCGCCGGGCCGATCAGTTTCGTGGACCAGATGGTGAGGAGTTTCCCGTTCTGGTCGAAGACCTGGACGCGGTCGTTCTCGCGGTCCGCCACGAGCACGCGTCCGCGCCTGTCGATCCACACGGAGTGCGGCAGATTGAACTCGCCCGCTCCCGTGCCCGGCTCGCCCCACGACGTGAGGTGCGTGCCGTCGGCGGCAAACTTGTGCACGCGTGCGTTGCCGTAGCCGTCGGTGACGAACATTTCGCCGGCGGGATTGAGGTCGATGTCCGTGGGCAGATTGAACGGACCGCCGCCGTGGGTCACGTACTTCCAGGCGTCTGACTTGGCGTAATCCGGCGCGACACCCGTGTCGGAGCGGACGCCCCTGGCGCCGATGGTGCGCAGGAGCTTGCCCGAAGGCGTGAACAGCATCATCTGCGCGTGGTCGCGATCGACCAGCCACAGGTTGTCATCCTTGTCCGCGCGTATCGTGTGCGGGAACGCGAAGAGCCCCGCACCCCATGACGACAGAAAATTCCCGTCGCGATCGAATATGAGGACAGGATGCTCCTGCGAGCGATTGAAGCAATAGACACGGCCGTTCGAATCGACCGTCACCGACGCGGCCATGACCTCCCAGCCTTCCGGCGGGCGCATCCAGTCTTCGTGCACTTCGTAGGTGTGCTTGCCGGTTCCAACCACGGTTGCTACGGCGGACATGGTGCTTGCTCCTCTTCATACTTCGCGCGGGGGTGGTTCGTCCGCACTTGCGCGTCCTTGCTATGGCGGCGGACGAAGGACAGGATTCTCGCATATTGCGAAAGGAGCAAGGGTTCATGGAAATCAAATCCACGCTGAAGGTATTCAATGAAGCGGAGGCGCCGGGGGCGCCGGGGGTCGTCGGGCGGGGACAGTTGGTCAAGCAATTAGCGGGAAGCGCGGAACACCCCAGTGAAAGACTGACGGTCAATCTGGTGACCTTTGAAGCGGGACTGCACGAGCATCTGCACTGACATCTGATCCGTGGCAAGCCACGCACCGCACCTCGCCCGCGCCCGCCGCGAGATCGCCGCGTCACGCTGTTCCTCGCGATGACAACAAAGAACCTGTCATTGCGAGGCCCAATCCCTTCGGGCCGAAGCAATCCCGTGGCAAGCCACGCACCGCTCGTTTACACGGGCGCGAGGCGCCAGAGGGACGTGAGTTCTGCCGCGCGCGCGGCGTGCAGCGGGTCGGCGGCGTCGCTGGCCTTGGGATGATTCGGCCGCGTATCCATCCGGCCCACGACCTTCAACCCCGCCTCGTCGATGGCAGCGAGCAGTTCGGCGCGCGAGCGCAGGCCCAGGTGCTCGGCGATATCCGAAAGAATCAGCCAGCCTTCGCCCCCTGGCTCCAGGTGCGCGGCCAGCCCCCCGAGAAACCCGCGCAGCATGCGGCCCTCGGGGTCGTAAACCGTGTGTTCGATGGGAGTGGCCGGCCGGGCCGGGATCCACGGCGGGTTGCAGACCACGAGCGGCGCGCGTCCTTCGGGGAAGAGATCCGCCTCCACGACTTCCACCCGCCCGGTCAGCCCGAGCCGCGCGACGTTCTCGCGCGCGCATGCCAGAGCGCGGGAATCCTGATCCGTGGCGACGATGCGCTCGACCCCGCGGCGGGCCAGCACTGCAGCCAGCACGCCGGTCCCGGTGCCGATGTCGAAGGCGAGCGCCGGTGCGGATGAGGATGGAGATAAGGGCAACGGCGCTTCGGCGACCAGCCCCACGTACTCGCTCCGAATCGGCGCGAACACGCCGTAGTGCGCGTGGATGCGGCCGCCGAGCGCCGGGATCTCGATGCCCTTCTTGCGCCATTCGTGCGCGCCGATGAGGCCCAGCAGTTCTCGCAGCGAGGCGACGGATCGTTCGTCGCCCTCTTCCGGGCCGTAGGCCTCCGCGCAAGCCTCGCGCACGTCGGGCGCGCGTCGCAGCGGGACGGTGTAATCGTGCGCGAACGGCAACAGCAGCATCCCCAAGGTGCGGGCGCGCTGGGACTGGGCCTGGCGATACAGATGGAAGGTCTCGGCCGGCGACGCGGCCGCCTTCAGTGGCTTGACGCCGGCACGCCGCGCCAGCGCCTGCAATAGTTGCCGCGCGTTCTGGAAATCACCGCGCCACAGCAGCGCGGCACCCTCGCAGGCCAGGCGATAGGCGGCGTCGGCTGTCGTGCGGTCGCCGGCGACGACCACGCGCCTGGGCGGCGGCGCCCCGCTCTGCGAGCGCCAACGGGCGGAGCGGGTCGCACCCGCCTCGCTCCAGCTCACGACCGGGTGGCCGCTCACGGCGTATGGCGCTTCTGGGGTCGCGGATGGAACCGCTTCCCCGGCCTCCTGTCGTGTTGCCCGCCGGCCGGCTTGCCCTGGTTGCCGGGAGCAGGGCGGTTCCACCGGGCGTTCTGCTCCGGGGCGCCCGGCCGATTTCCGGCCGCCAGCATGATCTCGAGCTCGTTGAGCTCGTCCCACTCGGCGTCGGTGCGCTGCCGGTCCGGAATCGCCAGCAATTGCTGCAGGCGGGCGCGGGGGGAAATCGGTTGGGATTCGTCCATAGTCGTATTATCTCATTGTTCGAGGGGCGCGCGCCGGTGGAGCGCCACTATGTGGAAATCCCACTTTCGCACCCTCTCCGCGGTATCCGGCTGTTTGGGCACGCTGACCACTTCAGAATGGGTGCGCGTGACGATAGCCCGCAAATGGACGAATGCCATGCGGCGCGGCGATAATCGGCAGGCACGATCCGTTGCGTCGGAGTTGTGCGGCCTGTCACAATATATTTTCGTACTTTGTACGCGGCTTGCGTCATGCTCAAGAATCTGCTCAAGCAAACGATAACGCCCGTTGCCCCTGCTACGCCGGCGCCGGAGAATACACGCGCCTCGACGCCGGGTGGGGCGCCGCTTCACGCCCATGCGCAGACCGCATCGGACATTTCTCCCGACGAGTTGCGAGCGTGGCGGGACAGGATACTCGCCGCAGGATCCGACGACGCGGCGCTGCTGCGGCTGGCGCATCAGGCGCCCGGCGTGGACTTGAAGCTCGCCGCGATCGAGGCCCTGACGCAGGAGGACTCGTTCAGACGGGCGATGCGCGAATTCGGCGATCAGGACAAGCGCCTGTACCGCGCCGCGAGATCG
Source organism: Betaproteobacteria bacterium (assembly GCA_016199545.1). GTDB lineage: Bacteria > Pseudomonadota > Gammaproteobacteria > Burkholderiales > SG8-41 > DSOT01. The sequence goes on from JACQGN010000243.1 coordinate 8,485, forward strand.
CGCTGGCAGGAGGCAAGCGGCAGGCGCAAAACGACGGTCAAGGCCAATGCCCTGATCGCAAGCGCGCGCGCGCTGCTCGACCAGGAGTTGATTCCCGTCAATCACGCGGTGGAACTGGATCATGCGTGGGCGGCGTTGAATACCGGATTGCTCGACGCAGCAGTGCAGGCCGAATTTGTCGAACTGAGCGCGCAGCTTGGCGCCAGAACACGCGCGCGCGGCGAGGATGAGCAGGCGATAACCCGCTGGCTCGCCGCGGCGGATGACGCAATCGGACAGTTGCGCGCGGGTCTGCCGGGTGTCGCGCAGGGCGATCTGCCGCCGGCTGCGACGGAAACCCCGGGTGCGGCCCTGCTGGAATGGCTCGCCCGCGTGCCGGTTGCGGGTGATGCGCGCTGCATCGAAAAAACCGACGCCGCCAACCGGGCGCTGGCGCTGGCTTCGAGCGTGGCGCAGCGTGCCGAATTTCTGCATTCGTTGCCGGCCCTGGGCATAGCCGACGAGGCAAGCGAGAAGGCGAAGATCGAGCAGTGGCGGGCGATCCCGGAGGTTTCCGAAACGCAACTGCAATCCGTTCTCGCGCACCGTTTCGCGGACTGGCGTAATGCGTGCAGCGACGAGCGGCAGCGCGAGCAGGATGCGCGCCGCGCCCATGAGCAGGAACAGCGGGCGGAGCAGAAGAAGCTGCGATTGAGCGCGATCGAGCGCGACGTCGAGGCGGCCGAGGCGGCACACGCCGCGGGACAGGTGGCGGAATTGACGCGTCTCATGACGCTGATCGAGCGCGAGCTCAAGCCCGGCCCGGTGAATGCCGCGCTTGCCCGGCGCATCGAAGCCTTGCACCGGGAGCAATTGCGCCTGCGGGACTGGCAGCGCTGGAGCGGCAGGCAGGGCCGGGAGCAACTCGTGGCGGAGGCGCATACGCTGGCCGGTGCCGCCGCCGGGAGAGTCGCAATCAAGGCGCACGCCGAAGCCATCGAAAAATTGCGCGACCGCTGGAAGGAACTGGACAAGCTCGGCGGCGCGACCAACCAGACCTTGTGGCTCGCCTTTGACGACGCGTTGAAGGCTGCATACGCACCGGTGGCGGCGCATCTGGATAAACTCACGCTCGCGCGCAATGAGAATCTCGCGGCGCGCAATCAGGTGATCGATGGCCTGGTGCAGGCGGCGGCGAAATATTTTCCGGTTGCGCAGGAGGGCGCGGCTCCCGCCCCGGACGGCAAGCCCGACTGGCGGGCGATCGCCCGCACGCTGGACGAAGCGCAAGTCGTCTGGCGCAAATTGGGGCCGGTCGAGCACACCGTGCCGCGCAAAGCGCAACAGGGTGGGAACGCGGTCACCACCCGTTACGCGGCAGCGGCGCAAGCGCTGGCGGCGCCGCTTGAAGAAGCCTGTCGAGAGGCGGCCCGCCAACGCGAGGAACTCATTGCCGCCGCGAAGAATCTCATCGGTTCCGGAGCGCGCGATACCGTGGACAAGGTGCGTGCGCTGCAAGCGCAGTGGCAAGCCCAGGCCAAAGCCGTGACTCTGCCGCGGCGTGAAGAAGGCAAACTTTGGGGCGCTTTCAAGACCGCCACGGATGCAATCTTCACTGAACGCGACGCGGCGCGCGCGGCGAAGGAAGCTCAATTCAGCGAGCAGATCAAAGCGCGCGAAGAGATCATCGAGCGCCTGGTCGCGCTCTCGTCGAGCAGTTCCACGCCGGAGGTCAAACGTGCGCTGGCTGCGGCCGATACCGCGTGGCGCGCTTGTGCCGAACTCGCGAGGCCGCAGGCAGCCAGGCTCGACGCACGCTATCGTGCCGCGCGCGATGCCGCCACGAAGCGCCTGGGCGAGATCACGGCGTATGCGGCACAGGCGCGCTATGATGCGCTCATCGCGGCGATGGCTCTCTGCCACGAACGGGAAACCGCAGGCGAGCCGGCAGCGGATCTCGAAGCCCGTTGGAACGCCGTTGAAAATCTCCCGGATGCGTGGAAGCCAAAGCTGGAAGCGCGCTTCCAGGGGGGCAACGCGCAGTCCGGCGCCCAGTCCGGTTCTCCGGCCGGATCGCAGTCCGGCCCCCGGTCCGGTTCCCTGACCGGGTCCAAGTCCGGCGCCAGATCCGCCGAGAGCCTGTCCGATATCCTGCTCAATCTCGAAGCCGCCTGCGATATCGAGAGCCCGCCTGATTTTCTCGCTGACCGGCAGCAGTTGAAACTGCGCGCACTGAAAGCCGCGATGGAAGCCCGCCGGCCGATCGTGGTCACGCCGGAAGACATCGAGCGCCGGCTGCTCGACGCCGCCGCGACGCCGAACCCCGATGAGTCATCGCGCGAGCGACTGGCGAAGATCATCGCGGCAGTGCGGCTGCGGCAACGCAAGTAAGAATCAGGGGCAGCGCGTCATGCCCGATCTGGCGTTCGCCGCCCGCACCGCCCTGGTGACCGGTGCCTCGCGCGGCATCGGCAAAGCGATCGCGATTGCGCTCGCCGAAGCGGGCGCCGATGTCGCCGTCAACTACCGCCAGCGCAAGGACCAAGCCGAAGCGACGGTCGCCGCCATCAGGCAGCTCGGGCGCAAGTCCGCAGCCTTCGGCGCCGACGTTTCCGGCGCGCAGGCCGTCGCGGCGATGGTCCTCGACATCGAAAAGACGCTCGGCCCGATCGACCTGCTCGTCAACAACGCCGGGATCGCACTCCGGCACTCCCTCGATGAGATCACCGAGGCCGACTTCGATCGCACGATCGCCGTCAATCTCAAGTCCGTTTTCCTCTGCACGCAGGCCGTGTGGCCGGGCATGCGCGCGCGCGGATGGGGTCGTATCGTCAACATCTCCTCGGGTGCGGCGCGCGGGGCCGGCGGCTTCGGCGTGCACTACAACGCGTCGAAGGCCGGGATGGAAGGCTTGACGCGCGGCTACGCGGCGCGCCTGGTGAAGCACGGCATTACGGTCAACGCAGTGGCGCCGTCGCTGATCGACACGGAAATGATGGCGTCGCAGCGGGCCGAGAGCGCGGCGCGGATTCCGCTCGGGCGCCTCGGCACGGCCGAAGAGATCGCCGCGGCGGTCGTGATGGTGGCGACGAATCCCTACCTGACCGGGCAGACGGTACACGTCAACGGCGGCCTGTCCTTCAACTGACACGGCCCATTCAGGCTACACGCAGTCGATTGCCATTTTTGACAGGAGCACGAGTTCATGGAAATCAAATCCACACTGAGGGTTTTCAACGCGTCAGAGGTGCAGGGGGTCCCGGGGGTGGTCGCCCAGGGGCAGATCGTAAGAAACCTCGCGGGAAGCGCCGAGCGCCCGACCGAAAGGCTGACGGTCAACCTGGTGAACTTCGAAGCGGGCGTGCACGAGCACCTCCACTGGCATCTGATCGAGGTGTTCTATTACGTCATCTCGGGCCGCGCGGTGATGAAGGACATCGAGGGGAAAGCCTACGAACTCGGACCGGGGAGCGTGATCTATGCATCTCCCGGAATCTCCAGCTCTCACTCATGGGAGATCAAGGAAAAGCTGCAGTTGCTCGGCATCCGCGCGAGCGCCGACCCCGAAAAGATGATCCAGTTCGACGTGGACCCCGCCACCAAAGCCTCCACCATGCCGGTGGAGCGCCTGGCGCGGCGGCAGGCGCTCAGCTTCAAAAAATCCCTTTACTGAACGCCGGCCGGATACGGCTGTACGGTGCGCTTTGCGCACGCAATTGACTGTCATTGCGAGGAGGCTCTGCCGACGAAGCAATCTCGCGGCAGGCCGCGGTGAACGTTGCGAGCAACGGGATTGCTTCGGTTCCCTCGCAATGACACTCTTTCATGCACGGGCGCGCTGCACTACAGCCCGCGCCGGTGGGAGAAGGCGATCTCCTGGCTGGTGATGAACTCCAGCAATACGGCCTTGCCTTCCGCATTGGCCTTGCGCGCCCGTTGGATGGCCGGAACGATCTCCGCGGGCTGCTCGACGCGCTCGGCGACGCCCCCCATAGCCCGCGCGAGATCCGCGTAATTGCCGCCGATGTCGCGCGCGCGGTAGCGCTCGTGGGAGATCACCAGCGCGTGGTGCTCGATCGCCATGGCCGAATTGTTGAGCACCACCGTGGTAATCGGGATGCCGCAGCGCACCGCGGTCTCGAAATCGAGGCCGGTCATGCCGAAAGCCGCATCGCCCATGAAATTCACGCAGAACTTGTCCGGCGCCGCGAGTTTGGCGCCGATGTTGAGTCCGAGCCCCGTGCCCAGCGCATGCGACTTGCCCCAGCCGATGTAGCTGCGCGGCGTGGTGGCGCGGTAGAAGGGAATGATCTGTTCGCGCGGGCTGCCGGAGTCGTGCGTGACGATGGCTTCGCTCGGCTTGACGGTCTTCATGAAATCCCAGAGCACGCGGTACGGCGTGATCGGCACCTGGTTCGAAGTGAGCTTCGGCATCCATTCCTTGAGCCAGGCTTCCCTCACTTCGCGCACTTCAACCGTGGCGTCGCCATTGACCCGCTGCTCCGGGCCCAGGTCCTTCACCGCGTCGATGAACTGCCGCAGCACGAGCCTGGCGTCGCCCAGAACGGGATAATCTGCGGCGTAGTTCTTGTTGAGATCGCGCTCGTCGTTCGTCGCGTGGATGATGGTTTTCCCGGCGGGGATGTTGGTGGCCATGCCGTGCCTGGTCAGGCTCGTGCCGATCGCGAACAGCACATCGGCCTTGGGCAGGAAATGAAACACCGTCCCGGGCATGCCGCCGGCACCCGTTCCGAGCGCGAGGGCATGGTCTTCGGGGAAAGCGCTCTTGCCTTCCAGCGTGGTCATGACCGGTATCTGGAGCAATTCGGCGAGTTCCAGGAGTTCGGCGCTCGCTTCGGCGTAGAGCACGCCCTGGCCGGCATGGATCACCGGCCGGCGCGCTTCGAGCAGCACCTTGGCGGCGGCGGCGATGTCCCGGGCATTGCCGGCGGGGCAGGTGGGCTTCACGACCTTGTAGGCCTGCACGATCGCCGGGTCCACGTCCTCCAGCGCCACATCGGCCGGGATCTCCACCATGACTGGCCCCGATCTCCCCATCTTCAGCAGATTGAAGGCGCGCCGCATCACCTCGGTGACCTGGTGGGGCTGGTTCAGCGTTTCCACCGACTTGGTGACGGAGGCGTAAGTGCGCGCTGAACTGAACAGCGGAAATACCTGCGCGCGCTCGCGCTGGTGGCCCAGCGGCAGAACGAGGATCGGCACCGAGTCGGAGTAGGCCGTGGCCACACCGGGGAAAGCGTTTTCCGCGCCGGGGCCGTATTGCATGGCAAACACGCCGATACGCTTGCCGTTGCTGATACGCGTAAAACCATCGGCGATGCCCACGCCCACGCGTTCCTGCCGGCACAGGATGGGCCGGATACCCACCGCCGCGGCCGCATCGATGAGAGGTGTGGTGGGATAGGTGCTGAGGAACTCCACCCCTTCCTTCTTGAGAATGGCCGAAATCGCATCGATGATTTTCATGAAAAGCTCTCCAAGCATGACCTTCTTCCCCCTTGACGGGGGAAGGTTGGGATGGGGGTGTCAAAGCTCACCGCGTTTCAAAGCGGCGCCTGGTAGTCGAGCACGTCCTTCGCCTCGCGGTTGAGTCGCGCCGCGTGCCGATTGATGATCGCCAGGTCGTGCGCGTTCTGTTCCCTGCGGACGCGTGACGCGATATAACTTCGCAAGGCGTTCTCGATGAACTCGGAACGATTGACGCCCTTGCCGGCGTGCCGGTCGATCAACGCGAGAATCTTGCCGGAAAGAGTGATTGATGTCTTCACTTTCATAGCACGAACTTACTACCGTCAGTCCGCATCTGCAAATTTCATTTACGCACGGACGTTACGTGCCTTCTCCGGCAGCGGCCCGAACGCCGGCGGCGGCACCCGGCGCTTCGACGCGGCCTCGTGGGCAGAAATGATTTTGAACAGAATGTCCTCGTCGCTGCGGCGTTGGCCAAAGCGTCCCTACGCCGCACGCTTCAACCTGTAGCCGCGAATCAGAACATCAGCGGGAAGGTCGAGTCCCTCCGCGAGCTTCCGGATCATGTC
>JACQGN010000026.1 GCA_016199545.1 Betaproteobacteria bacterium
CGACGGGGTCGACGGTCCTGCTGCCGTAGGGCGGAGCAGGGGCCCCATTTGTGGGGATGCGACCCCGGAGGCGGCAGGCGCCCGACACGCCGATGCTTGGTTATTCGCGCATGATGGTTCAGAGGGGGCGCTGCTGCCGTAGGGCGGAGCAGGGGCCCCATTTGTGGGGATGCGCCGCCGGAACGTCGCCCCTCGGAACGTGGGCAGTGCAGGTGGCGCAATGCGCCCGCTTTGAACGGCATGAATTGGCGTCGCTGCATCCCGCTCCGCTGGCCAGCTGCGCAGGGCCAACGCTGCGCGGGCGCACCCCGGAGGCGGCAGGCGCCCGACACGCAGATGCTTGGTTATTCGCGCATGATGGTTCAGAGGGCGCGCTGCTGCCGTAGCGCGGCAATCCCTTGCCGCGAACGATGCCGGCAGAGGATTGCCGGCCTACCGTTCTCAAAAAAACGTGCATAAGCCCGGAATCGCGGCCGTCGCGCTGCTCGCCAGCCTCGCGGTATGGAGCGTGGCTCTGGCGCAGCAGGGCACGAGGGTTGCGCGTGTCGGGTATCTCACGGCCAGCCATGCGATGGACGACGATCTGCTCGCGCTCGCTTTTTTGCGCGGGCTCGAGGACCTCGGATACGTGCAGGGGCGGAACATCGTCTTCGAGAAGCGCGCAGCGCACGGCCGTCTCGAATTGCTTCCCGGTCTCGCTGCCGAGCTGGTACGGGCAAACGTGGACGTGATCGTCGCACCGCCGACGGTGGCAGCGCGTGCGGCGGTTACAGCGACGCGCACCATTCCGATCGTATTCATGATGGTGGCCGATCCTGTCGGCGCCGGACTCGCGGCGAGTTTGTCACGGCCCGGCGGCAACGCAACCGGTCTATCCAATCAGTCGGGAGATGTGGCGGCGAAGATGATCGAGCTGCTCAGGGAAGCCGTGCCCACCGCGGGACGCCTGGCCGTGATGACCCGAACCGGCAATTCCGGGCACGACACTCAATGGGCCTACGCCGTGAGTGCAGCGGCGCGGCTGAAGCTCACGGTGCAGCGGATTCGGGTCAGCAGCTATGACGGCGTCGATGGTGCGCTGCAGGAAGTCAAAGACCTGCAATTCGATGGGCTGGTGCTGCTGTCCGACCCGGTTTTCGTGAGCCGCCGCGAGGACATCGCTCGCGCCGTGAACGAAATGCGCCTGCCGGCCATCTATGGATTTGCCGAATTCACCGATGCGGGCGGCCTGATGAGCTATGGCGTGAACCTCGCGGATCAGTTCAGGCGCGCCGCGCGTTACGTCGACCGCATCCTGAAAGGTGCGAGACCCGGCGACCTTCCCATCGAGCAGCCGTCTGCATTTGAATTCTCGATCAACGCGAAAACGGCGGCGCGCATCGGGCTCGCTCTTCCACGCGAACTGCGGTTGCGCGCGGACCGCTTGATCGAATGAGCGCTGCACGCTCCCTGTATCGCAAGTACACGGTCCTGATCGGCGGGTTGGTCATCGGCGCGCTATTCCTCGCCGGACTCGTTCAGGCGTATTTTTCGTACCGCGACAGCCGCGCCGCGGTGTCCGAACTCATGCAGGAAAAAGCCCTCGTCGCGGCCACCCGCATCGACGATTACGTCAAGGGCATCGTCGAGCAGATTGCGTGGGTGACGCTGCCGATGCGCGACCTGGGCGAGCGGGCGCTGTTACAGCGTCGCTTCGAATACCGCAATCTGTTGAGGCAGGTCCCGGCGGTCATGGATATCCGGCAGCTCGACCGGCTCGGCGGCGAGGAACTCCTCGTCTCGCGCACGGAGCTCGACGTGATCGCAGCGGGAACCGATCATTCAGACGACGCGGGCTTCGTCGCAGCGCGCGCAGGAGCGCTCCATTTCAGCCCCGTTTACTTTCGCAAGGGAACGGAGCCTTATACCCGCGTCGCGGTACCCGCGCGCCGGGGTGCGGAAACGGTCGCGCTGGCCGACATCAACTTGAAATTCGTGTGGGAAAGCGTCTTGCGCATCGAAGTCGGGCGCACGGGGTACGCCTACGTCGTCGACGGCACCGGCCGGCTGATCGCCCATCCCGATCTCAAACTCGTGTTGCAGAACAGCGATTTCTCGCAACTGGCGCAGATCCGCGCGAGAAGCAACGCGGTGCTCGCGCAGAGCCACGCCGGGACCAACGTCATCGCGGCATCCGCGCCGATGGCGGCGCCCGGGTGGACAGTGGTGGTCGAGCAGCCGATCGCGGAGGCCTACGCGCCGGTCTACGCGAGCCTGACGCGTCTGGGCATCGTTGCCGTGCTGTCGCTCGTCCTGGCCGCGCTGGGCGCGCTCGTGATCGCGAGGAGAATCGCCGCCCCGGTGAAGGCCCTTGAGACCGGGGCCATGCAACTGGCCGCCGGCCGGCTCGACCATCGCGTGCGCGTTGAGACCGGAGACGAGCTCGAGATGCTCGCGGCTCAATTCAACGCCATGGCGACGAGCCTCGGTCAGTCGCATGAAGAGCTGGAGCAAAAAATCGAAGAGCGCACCCGGGAACTTGCGCTCGCCAACCAGGCTAAATCGCGCTTTCTGGCTGCCGCGAGCCACGATCTGCGCCAGCCGATGCACGCACTTGGGCTTTTCGTCGCGCAACTGCGCGGGAAACCGTTGCTGGCCGAGCAACGCAGGCTCGTCGAGCGCATCGATGCTTCCGTGTCGGCGATCGGCACCCTGCTCGATTCGCTGCTCGACATCTCGCGCCTCGACGCGGGCGCCGTATCGCCCGAAAGCGCCGACTTTCCCGTGCAGAGCCTGCTCAGCCGGATGGAAGACGAGTTCATGCAGTCGGCCCGACAGAAGGGACTCAGGTTCCGTGTGGTTCCGAGCCGGGCGTGGGTCAACAGCGACCCGCTGCTGCTCGAGCGCATCGTGGCGAATATCGTCTCGAACGCCGTGCGCTATACGCGGTGCGGCGGGATCATCGTCGGTTGCCGCCGTCATGGGGTAACGCTGTGCATCGTGGTGTGCGATACCGGCCGCGGCATTCCTGCCGGCGAGCAACAACGGATTTTCGCGGAGTTCTACCAGCTCGCCAATCCCGAGCACGACCGCAGCCAGGGACTGGGCTTGGGCCTTGCGATCGTCGACCGCCTGGCGCGGCTGCTCGGTCATCACGTGGAAGTCCGTTCGAAAGAAGGCAGGGGCTCGATGTTCATCGTGACCGTGCCGCGCGGAACGCCGGGTGCAGCTACGCAGCCGGCTCGCGCCGTCGAGACCGGCATCCCGAGGGGCACGCTTGTCGCGCTCATCGATGACGACGCTCTTGCGCGCGACGGCATGCGCGGGCTGCTTTCGGACTGGGGCTGCGACGTGGTGGCGGCCGCATCCGCCGCCGAAGCCGTGCACGGACTTGCCGCCCGCAATCGGCTACCTGATCTCGTGGTCTCGGATTACCGCTTGCGCGACGGCAGCACCGGCATCCACGCAATCGGGCAGTTGCGCACCACGTACTCAGCGGACTTGCCGGCCTTCCTCATCAGCGGCGACACGAGCAGTGGCGTCCTGCGCGAAGCCGAAACGGAGGGCCTGCATCTGCTCACCAAGCCGGTCGCGCCTCTCAAGATGCGCGCACTGCTCAGCCAGCTTCTCAAAGCCCGCCGCGCGGGCGCCCAAGTCCACGCGGTCAGCTGACCTTGGGTTTCCAGCCCAGCCGTCCCGCGGCGATCACCGCCTCCGTCCGGTTGGTCACGTTGAGCGCTTTCAGGATCGCCGTAACGTGGTTTTTTACGGTTGCCTCGGTGACCCCGAGTTTCCTGCAGATGAGCTTGTTGGACTTCCCCTCCAGCATCAGCGCCAGCACCTCGCCCTCGCGCTCGGTCAGTTGCGGTTCGCCGGCAGACCGTGACGCCCGGTGTGCTCCCGCGAGCACCTCGGGCGGCAGGTATACGCCGCCCGCGCACACCAGCCGCAGCGCGCTCACCATCACCTCGTGAGGCGTCGATTTCGGGATGTAGCCGACGGCGCCCAGCTCGATCGCGCCGGTTACGGACTTCTGATCCTTGACGCCCGACAGCACCACCACTCCGGTCGCCGGATACCGTTGCCGGAGATCCGCCAGCACCGCAAAGCCATCCATGTCGGGCAGGTTGAGATCGAGCAGTACCAGGTCAAGCCCCGGGTGCTTGCCGGCAAGACGTAATGCCATCGCTCCGTCCGGCGCATCGAGTACCTCGCACGCCGGATCGAGCTCGGCCAGGACGTTCCGCAACGCCTCGCGAATCAACGTGTGATCGTCGACGACCAGAACTTTCAACGATTTCTTCCTTTCCGTCCGGCTACCCTTTTTCTAGCATAACTGATTGAGGCAGCGCCGGGAGCAGGACTTGAGTCGCATGACCAAAGTCCCGGGTCATTCCCGCAGTCTGACTCGGAGCGGGACTCTTGTCCGGAGACTTCTGCCGGATTTACAGGGCGGCGGCGTGGAGCGATATTCACGTCCGCTGCATCGCCCGATTGTATTGCCCGTAGTCTACATTGAGAGGAGATCATCACATGAATAAGCTGCTGTTGGGAACCGCTGCGATCTTGCTGTCTGTCAACGCGCTTGCACAGGAGGGCGGGGCCCTCAACATGGACGGCGGCCTCGTCACCCGGGCAAGCCAGTACTCGGTGGGAGAAACAATCGACCGTGTCGAAGCTGCGGCGAAAGGGATTGGTGCGAACATCTTTAACCGCATCGACTACCAGGCAATGTCCAGGAAAGTGAACGTTGACGTGCGCCCTAACCAGTTGCTCATTTTCGGGCGCGGCGCCGGCGGGCCGTACATTGTTGCGGAAGCGCCGTTGGCCGGGCTGGACCTCCCGTTCAAGGCGCTGGCGTGGGAGGACAAACAGGGGAAAGTCTGGCTGACGTATACCACCGGGGATTACATCGACCACCGGTACGCGGTCAAGGGCGCCGCGAAGTACGTCAAGAACATCAACGAAACGATCGGCAAACTGGTTGACCAGGCTCTTAAGTAGCCCGGAACGACCATCCGAAACAGCGAGACAGTAGGAGGAAGGATTGACACGGATATCGAGTCTCATGTTCGGTCTGTTGCCGCTGCTGATCGTGGAGAGTCCAGGTGGAAACGACGTACAGCGTGGATTCCTGCAATTTCCGAGACTTGCATAGGTATGCAGAGGAGTACTCATGATTCGATTCGTGACTGTTTGCTTGCTCGTCCTTCTCTCACTTCCATCCAATACGTCGGCTCAAAGCTGTGTGGGGAATCCAGTAGCTGTGCAAGTCTTGGGTTCCGGTGGCCGCGATTTTAAGGATCGCGCGTCGTCCAGTTATCTCCTCTGGATCGACGCTTAGGCGAGGATCCTTGTTGACATAGGCGGTGGGGCCTTCCTTCGCTTTGGCCAGGCCCGGGCAAAGCATAGCGACCTGTCGTTGGTCGCCATAAGCCATCTTCATCCCGACCACGTATCCGATCTGCCCGCCCTCCTGTGGTTGACGCATCAGGATCAGGCTCGCAAGGCGCCGTTGCCCATAGTGGGTCCTTCCGGTAACGCCGTGGCGCCAAGCTTTCCAACGTTCCTCAGCCGACTGTTCGATGAGAAGAATGGCGCATTTCAAGTGCTCGGTCCCACGCTGGGCGCCACGCCGCCCAAGAGGGGAGGAGGCGTTCGTCTCGACGTCGGCGTCGTTGACGTGACGAAAACAGAACCGTCGACGGTGTTCGACCGGGAGGGCGTGACCGTGACCGCGTTGGGAATACCGCACGGCAATCTCCCGACTCTGGCGTACCGCGTGCACACACGGGATGTGTCGGTAGTATTCAGCTCCGATCAGACCGGTACCAACCCGCGATTCGTCGAGTTCGCAAAGGGAGCGAATGTCCTGGTCATGCATCTCGCAATCGGCGCGGGCGCGACCTCTGGTCTTCACGCTGCGCCCGCCGTAGTCGGTCGCGTCGCCCAGGAAGCAGGCGTTGGGCGACTGATCGTCAGTCACATCGGTCTGTTCGATCTCGATGCTGCCATCGCTGAACTGAAGAAGTTCTACACGGGCCCCCTGACGGTCGGCGCCGATCTGCAGTGCACGTCAGTACTGTAAAGGCTCGGTCCTGCCGTCATAGCCGAGGTCCATGTCGTTTCCTGCGACCCGGCACAGCCATTCAGGTGTAGGCTAACCAACAACGGGGATGGCCCGGGTTCTCCGACTGCCGGTCCCGGCGCCTATACCGTTGCCTGAAGACCTGACGGGGGACCGGATGAACAGGCGTGACACGATACTTGCACTTCTCGCCCTCGGGGTCGCGGGCGGACCACTCGCGGCCGAAGCTCAGCAGTCAAAAGACAAGTCGGCGCATATCGGCATCCTGGTCACCGGCAGCTTTGCACAACGCGGCCATCTTGAACAGGCGCTGCTCGAGGGCCTGCGTAAGCAGGGATATGTCGAGGGCAAGAACCTGGTCATCGAGCGCCGCTATGCCGACGGCCACCGTGGGCGAACGCCCGAATTCGCGCGCGAGCTTGCGGCGATGGAGCTTGACGCCGTCGTCACCACCTGCACGCCCTCCACCCGGGCCGCGAAGCAAGCGACCGCCTCGACGCCGATTATCATGGCGGCCGTCGCTGACCCTGTGGGGCAGCGGTTGATCGCCAGCCTCGCCAGGCCGGGTGCCAATATCACCGGGCTCTCCAGCCAGGCCGAGGACATTCTGCCCAAGATGATGGAGCTGTTCTCCGACGTCCTGCCCAGGCCGGCAACCGTAGCCGTGTTCCTGCAAGGCAGAAGTGGCGTTCACCCGCGCATGTGGCAACGGCTCGCCCCGATTGCTCAAGCGCTGGATCTGAAGCTGGTGAAGATCGACGTTGCCAATCTCGCAGACCTGCCTGCGGCATTCGACATGGCGCTGCGCAAGAAGGCCAGCGCGCTCTTTGTCTTACCCGACGAACCGATGTTTCCTAATGGGCGCGCGTCGATCATTGAACTGGCGGCCAGGCACCGCCTGCCTGCCTTCTATGGAGCGAGAGAATTCGTGGATGATGGTGGGCTGATGAGCTATGGAGAAAATCTGCGGACCGCCTATCGCAAGGCTGCCGCCTACTTTAACAGTTTGGCTCTCGGCGCCAAGGCAGGCGACCTGCCGGTCGAGCAGCCGACCAAATTCGAGTTCGTGATCAACCTGAAAACCGCCAAGACCCTCGGTATCACGATTCCGCAATCGCTGCTGGTGCGAGCCGATTACGTCGTCCAGTGACCAGCAGGCGAATGTCCGGTATTGGCGGTTTGCGACGATCGGCCGACGGTCGCTGGCCGGCCAACACCGGCCAGTGGCTCGGGCACGCCAACGGAAGTAAGTTTTTCGACCCCTCAGCGCTGCGAGATTCGCTGCCTCGCGCGAACCAGTTCGGCTCGATTTGCATCGGACTGGGCGCACATCGAAGCGAGTTTCTCGTAGTACGCACTCGCACGCGTCCGGTCGCCGGCACGCTCGGCGGCGTGCGCTGCGCCGTACAGGCCGCGGAACCGGTTGCGTTCCTTGGCCATCGAGGCTTCGTATTCCTTCAACGCTTCTTTCGGCATATTGAGCTCCGTCAGCATGTCGCCGAGAAGCTCCCGCGCCGGCAGAATCGGTCCGGGGGTCACCACGTGCTTCTCGGTGTTGTCCTCGTGAGCCGCTGCGGCGCGCATCGGCACCAACGCTTCCGCGTGCTTGCCCTCGGCACGCAATGCCCATGCCGTCGCAATCTGCGCCTGGACCTCGGTCTGCTCCGCCCAGTATGCGAGCTTGCGGGCCGTGAGCGCCGCCCGTAACCGATTGAGACGCTCGATGTGTCTGCGCGCGCCGGCGGCGTCTCCGGATCGCGCCGCGCCGATCGCACGCGCATATACGAGCACGGATTCGGCCTGCGGAAAGCGCCTCCAATCGGCCTCCGCGATGCCCGGGTGCAACTCGAGCGCCGCCGCCTCGGCCCAGCGGCCGCGCTCGAGCGCAAGGCGCGCGGGCATCGCCGCAAGCCCGAAGGTCACGGCCAGATTGGGATTTCTTACCGAGCTTGCCTTGCTCGCTTCGGCCCACACTTGTTCCGCCAGGGTGTCCTCCGCAAGCTGCAGGTAGGCGTACGTCATGTAGTCCCGTGCGTGTGTCGTGGCCACCATCGCACCCTTCGCGGTGTCCTGGCTGGCTTTGTTCGCCGCGATCGATTCACGCCAGTAGCCCACGCGGGTGAAGATGTGCGACGGCATGTGCTGGGCGTGCGCGGCATCGGGTGCGACCTTCGCGTAATGCTTCGCGGACTCCAGCCCCTTGTCGGCGATCGGCGGAAAGTCATAGCTATGAATCAGGTAGTGCGCCACGCCGGGATGATTGGGATACGATTTGAAAAGCGGATCCAGGATGCGCGCTGCCTTCAGGGGCCGGGCGAACGTCTTGTCGTTGAGGTCGTGGTTGGCGCTCACCGCCAGCGCGTAGAGGATCCTCGCTTCCACGTCGTTGGGATAGCGCGCGGCGAGTTTTTCCATCGCTTCCTCGTAAGCGAGGGCACGCTCACGGTGCGGCGTTTTCGCATGGTCTTTGTAGAGCAGCGTGAGCGCCTCGATATAGTCACGCTCCCGTTGGGTGCCGGCCCCGACCCCCTTTGCTTTCTGGATGGCAGCGGCGCCTTCCTTTAATTTCAAGCTCACCGGCCAGCCGAACGGGTTATCGGAAGCGATCATCCCAAGACCCCAGTGCGCCATGCCGCAGCGTGGATCGAGCTGGGCGATCTCGGAGAAGGCCGTTCTTCCCTTCCTCCAGTCGAACGAATGGTAGAGCGCCATCGCACGGCGGAACTTCTGCTGCGCTTCCGCGGAACACGAGACCTCGAAACGCACCTCGCCAAGTCGTTCCCCGCCGGGCGCGCGCTCCTCCGTGGCGCAGGCAGTCAGCAGCCCGATGATAAGCGCGGGAAATATTACTGTTCTGGAAGTCAACATGGCTAGCCTCCTATGACAGGGAATTGCAATACGGACTCGGATCGGTGGCGAACATGCACGGATCCTACAGGACGAAGGCATAGTCGAGTATACATCTGAACCGGAACCGCTCACCACGTGGGGCTCGTGCCAAACACACCAACGACCCGTCAACGGGAGTGATCACTTTTGGGGTCGGTTCGCGACGATCAGCGGTCGCTGAAAGGCCGCATCTGGACATTCTGCAGCTCCTTAACTTCCCATCGAGACTGGGCGTAGCGACGGGCTAGTAGATCGTCAACTGAGGCCCCATAGTCGTGCTTGGCTTCATTAAATTCAACGTCTATGCTGGTGCACGCCGCGGCGGGCGGGGTCGGGCAGATCCTCTCCCAGTGGTGCAAGGCGCTCGGCGCGACCGTCATCGGCACGGTGGGTAGCGATGAGAAAGCCGCGCTCGCGAAAAAAGCC
>JACQGN010000245.1 GCA_016199545.1 Betaproteobacteria bacterium
GTGCCGTAATACACCAGGTGTCCACCCTCGTTCCACCACTCCACCCCGGCCTTGCCGTTGGGGAAAGGCCCCGCCTTGCGATCCTGGAGGTGCTCCACGCTTTCGATGCGGATGACCTGGGCGCCCAGGTCCGCGAGGAAGGCGGTGCCCCAGGGCAAGGCGTGGACCTGCTCCAACGTGAGTAACCTGACCCCCTGGAGCGGCAGCGGTGCGGACATCGGTTTCCTTTCCATGACGAATTTATTCGAACCGCCGGGGCGCGGCAAGCGCTTCCTGACCCCGGCTGTGACCAGCAAGCGATGGGTCGCTCTGCGCCCCTTGGTCGGGCGTATGATCGTTCATTGGGAAGCGAAGCGCGAACAACCTTTGCGCTTACATATTGCAGACCGCAAGGAGCTGAGGATGGCCGTCGACTTTGTGGTGGGCGGCGTTGCCGATGTCGTGGACGGGGTGTTCGTGTTCGAGCAGTGTGTTAGCATTTCCGGAGAAGGGGGGGCGCCATGACAATTGAACTTTTCTTTCGGCGTGCACTGCTGGCGTGCGCGTTCCTGTCCGCGCCGTTCACCGCGTACTGCGAGGCGAATGCACAGGATTACCCGAATCGGCCGATCCGCCTCATCGTGCCATTCGCGCCGGGCGGCGGCTCCGACTTCGCCGGCCGGCTGATCGGCCAGAAACTGACGGAGCAGTTGGGCCAGCAAGTCGTGGTCGACAACCGCCCCGGTGCGGCCTCGCTCGTCGGCACCCAGATCGCCGCGCGCGGCGCGCCGGACGGCTACACCCTGCTGCTCGCGGATGCCGGCTTCACGATCAACATCGCGTTCTTCAAGGACCCGAAGTACGACGCGTTCAAGGACTTCGCGCCGGTGTCGGTCATCGCGGCGACTCCCTACATACTGGTGGTCGATCCCCAGTTGCCCTACGCCAGGAGTCTCAAGGAGTTCATCGTCGCAGCGAAAGCACAGCCCGGCAAGCTCAGTCTTGGTTCCGCGGGCAGCGGCAGCGGCACGCACATGACGGGCGAACTTTTCCGCCTGCGCGCCGGCATTACGATGACGCACGTGCCCTACAAAAGCGTCGGACCTGCCATGGCGGACGTGGTCGGGGGCCAGATTCCGGCGACGTTCTCGACTCCGCCCACGTCGCTGCCTCTCGTCAAGGCGGGCCGCCTCAGAATCCTGGCGGCCGCGGCGCAGAAGCGCAGCGCGCTGCTGCCGGACGTGCCGACGTTCGCCGAAAACGGACTGCCGGGAATCGACGTGTCGAACTGGTACAGCGTCATGTCCGTGGGCGGAACGCCGCAGCCGGTGGTGAAGCGCCTCCACGCGGAAATCGCCCGCGCCATCGCATCGCCGGACATGCGCCCGCGGCTTGCCGCGAGCGCTCTGGAACCGGCTCCCAACACGCCCGATGAGTTTCGCGCCATGATCGCCCGCGAGATCAAGCGCTGGGTGGGCGTCGTCAAGGACGCCGGAATCCAGCAGCAGTAACGCCGAAGAAGTGCGGTGGGATGCGTCACGCCGCCGCGGCGGTGCGATGGCTCATCTCTGCCCGTATCGCGGATACGGCCTTCTCGATGTCCTCCTTGGTGTTGCAAAAGGATACGGACAAGCGCAAGGCATCGTCCTTGACATTGACGACGACGCGGTGCTTTTCACGCAGGCGATCCATGAGCCCGGCGGCATCCGGCACCACGACGTTCACGATCTGCGCGCGTTCCCGCCACTCGGCCGGCGTGCGCGTCTCGAGCCCCGCGGCATCGAGCAGTCTCAAGCACGCGCTGGTCAGATCCCGCACACGGTTTTCGATCTGCTGCAGGCCGATCGACCGCAAGAACTCGGCCCCTGCGCGCAGCACCCGGATGCCGAGGAAATTGGGATTGCCGGCCTCGAAGCGGTGCGCCGTGCGCACGTAGTCGAACTGGCTGATGGCGTGGGCCTTCGCCCTCGGCGCATTCGCAGCTTCGGGCGGTCTCACGAAGGACGTCTTCAACTCGTCGACGAGATCCTCACGGCAATAGACGATCCCCGATCCGGTCAATCCGAAAAGACCCTTGTGGCCGCCAATCGCGACCACATCCGCATTGAGCGCGGACAGCGGCGCCGCAAGGATGCCCGCTCCCTGCACGCCGTCCACGACCAGGCGAATTCCGCGGCTCCGGCATAGCGCCCCCAGCTCAGGCAGGTCAACCCGGCAGCCGTTCCCGTACGTCACGTACGCCGTGGAGACGACGCGGGTGCGCCCATCGATCCGTTCGCGGAACGCTTCGAGCGGAAGGCGGCCGCCCCGGTTCCGGGCGTGGCGTATCTCGACGCCCTTTGCTTCCCAGTGCTTCCACACCCACACGTTCGCCATGTGCTCCATATCCGTGAGCACGATGTTGTCGCCGGGCTTCAGTTCGAAGCCGTGGGCGGCGATGTTCAGGCCGTCGGTGGTGTTCCGGGTAAAGGCGAGTTCGCCGGGCTTTGCGCCAAGAACCTCAGCCAGGAGCGCGCGCGTTTCGGCGACGTTGGTCGCAGCCCATGCGTCGGCACCCGCGTTCTCGTACACGTCGCGCGTGTAGGCTTCCATTGCCAGCGCCTGACAGCGCGGCGGTATGCTCTTGCGCGCAGAATCAAGGTAGATCCAGTTGCGCAGCGTGGGAAATTCCTGACGCAGCGCTTTCCAGTCCGGCGTATTCATCGAGCAACTCCTCTTTCACGACATGGGATGGCAAATCTTATTGCAACCGGCGGGCCGCTGCGTCTATTCGATGCGGGCGCCCGAAAGCTTAACGACTTCTCTGAGCCTGTCGTACTCGAGCCTCACGTGTTTGGCGAACGCCTCGGGGGTCATGTGCATGGGATCGAGCCCCTGAGCCGTAAGCTTCGCGGCGACTTCGGGATCGGCCACTGCTTGCTTGATCTCGGCACTGAGCCGGTCCACGATAGCCTTCGGCGTGCCGGCCGGCGCAAAACAGCCGAACCACGAGGTGAATTCGTAACCCTTCACGGTTTCCGCGACGGTGGGAATCGCGGGAAACTGGGCGTTGCGCTTGTCCGAAGTCACCGCGATGGCCCGCACACGGCCCGAGTTGATGTGGGGGAAGAGTTCCGCGATGGGTGTGATCATCAGGTGTATCTCGCCGCCCATCAGCGCAACGACCGCCGGAGCGCCGCCCTTGAAGGGGACATGGGTCATCTTCAGGCCGGCCATGTTGGCGAAAACGCTCGTGGAAAGATGCTGGTAGGCGCCGACCCCCGCCGTGCCGTACAGCAATTCACCGGGCCGCGCTTTCGCCAGGGCGATCAGGTCTTTCGTCGTGCGCACCGGCAGCGATGGGTGTACGCCGAGCATGCCCACCAGCCGCGTGAGCATCGATATTCCGGTGAAGTCCTTCACCACGTCATACGGCATCTTCCGGTAGACGTGCGCATTGACGAGGAGCGTCTGCGAATACACCATGATCGTATACCCGTCGGGCGGGCTTTTCGCCACGATTGCACCGCCGATCATCCCGGCGGCGCCGGCCCGGTTGTCGATCGGGAACTGCTGGTTCAACTGCTCGCCCACTTTCTGAAACACGAGCCGCGCTACGGTATCGGTGCCGCCGCCCGCGGGAAACACGACGACCACCCGCACCGGCTTCGACGGGTACGGCTGCGACCACGCCGCGCCGCACGCGAACACGATGAGACCCACGAATGCGCCCAGCGATCGAATCGTACTCATGCCATTCCTCCTCGTAGTCAGTTCCAGCCGTACCAAACGGGTTGTTGAACGGCGGCTTCACTTCTTCATGTACTGATGACCACCCATGATCGCCTTGACCGCTTGCAGCCCTCGTGCCTGGAGAAGCTGCCCGACACGTTCATCTTCTTCGGCGAGCAACGCTTTGGCATTACGCACCACCTCTTCCAGCCGATCGGCGGGAAATTTCACCGCGCCGTTCTCGTCCATGTGGATGATCTCGCCGGGCGCCACATCCATGCCGGCGATGCTCACGGACACCTGCACGGCATGTACGGCCTGCGGCCCATGGCCCGCGCAAATCCCGCGGGTGAGATACTGGAAATTCATGGGCCGGATCTCGTGTATGTCGCGCGAGGGGCCGTCGGATACCGCACCGATCGCGCCGCAAGCGCGCATCGAAGAGGTCATGTTGCCGCCGGACAGGCCCACCTTGTCGGCGATGTCCGCGGGAAACTTCTGCTGGAAACAGAATATGGACGGCTTGCCGAGCTTGTCCATGGCTTCCAGCACATTCATCAGGGACAGGCTCTTGAAGGTCGGATCGGGCAGACCGTAAGTGCAAGTCACAGCATACCCCGCGATCGGCCCCAGCTCCGGATACCAGCACGAGAGCGTGTTGTTCGTGTACCAGTTCTCAGTCCAGGGATTGTAGATTTCCAGGCAAAGCGGCCGTCCCGGATAAGTCGCGACCACGTTGGTTATGGTCGGCGTATCGATCTTCTTCAATTCTTCCAGCAGTTCCAGATCGGTCATCGCATCGCCTCTGTCTTCGGGGAATTCAACGTTGTTCGCGGTCGTCCGGACCATTCGTGATGCGTCTCAAGCTCCCGCCGAAGACAACAATAAGACTGCATACCCACCCGGCCAATGAAAACGTCACGGTCCTGTCAGGCACTCTGTACTTTGCCGCAAGCGATAAGTTCGATCCCAAACTGGCCAAGGCATTTGGCCCCGGGAGCTATTTTTCGATCGGGCAGGGTAAGCCGATGTTCGCCTTCTCGAAGGACAGCGGGGTGGTTGCCCAACTTCACGGGAATGGGCCTTGGGGGATAACATACCTGGAGTCGAAAGGCGGACCGGCCAAGAAAAAATAGAGCGGACGGCGAAACCTGCGCCAGCACGTTTAGTGTTTCCCATCGTGTGAGGCGATCGCGACAACGGCGGGTTTGTCCGAACGGTTGCTCCAGGCGTGGTTGGTGCCCCGCTGTACCACGATTTCCCCTGCCTTTAGCTGCACCTCCTGCGTATCCAGCACCAGCGTGATCTCGCCTTCGAGGATGCAGCAGAAATCGAGCGTGCGCGTTTTCTGCATGTACGGATGCGGTGCCTGTGCGGAGTAGGTAGATGCGCCGGGCGAACCCATGGAGCGGAAAAACGCCTTCACTCCGGCTTCGCCCACCCTGCCTTTCCATGTGCTGTCCGGCGGAAACGTGGCGACGCTCAACACCGATCCGTTGGCCGGGGGTTCGAGTACGTGAGGCAGATGCAACGTCTCGAACACGATCTTCGCCGGCGTGCTGTCGGTCACCCACATGCGCTGCCAGGCGAAGCCCGGGCGCGCGGGATCGGTGCGTACGTCGGGCGACGGGCCGTCGCCGACCAGCGATGATTTGCCGGTTTCCCGGTCTATGGTGACGATCCGCCGCGCAGGTTTCACGCCGGCCGGCAGCTTGCGGTTCGGATCGGCGCGCATGGGCACATCGTTGCCCTGCGCGGTTCCGGCAGGCCTATCGACAAATTGCGCCGATATCATGTCGAAGGCCATGAGGCAACCCAGCCGGGCGCTGTTCCACTGGTGCCACGCGCCGACCTGGATCACGATGTCGCCGGGCTGCATCGTAAGTTCGACATCATCCAGACGGATCTTCCGCTCGCCGGAAAGCATGATGCCGTAATCGACCGACTCGGTCTTGTGCATCGCGGAACTGTAGGCTTCGTTGCCGCCGCCGCGATCCCACGTCCGCCCCCGCGGTCGCTCCTTCGACTCGTGGAACGGCACCTCCTTCGCCCCCTTGGACGCCGGGTCGTTCTGTCCGAGCCAGTGCACGACGCGCAGGTGCCCGCCGCCGCGCGGGCCGGGGAATTCGTCAGGCAACAGGCCGTCGTCACTTTCCCCGGAAAGCGGCGCAGGTGTCTTCTCCCAGACCCAGAAATCGGTGTGTCCCCGCCCACTCATCTTGGTCCCGTGCACCTGCGGCGCCGGGCCGTCCCAAACTACTTTCGATCGGCCGCGCTCGTCGTTGCCGGTCACGACGCGCCGGATCGGCGTCATTCCTGTTTCCATGGTCTTTTGCTCCCTGCTGGATGAAACGTTCCTTGCGGCACCCCGGCGTGGCTTTGCCTTGATAATGCCGGGCCGCTTGACTACTCTACTGCAATTGGAGGGGAGCATGCAGCAACTGACGCGCAACGTGTTCGTGGAAACCACTCTGTTCTCCAGATTGCTGGGCAGTTACCTGAGCGATGATGAATACCGGCAGCTTCAGAATCATCTGACAAATGGCTAAGCGCAACATCGGCAAGGAAATCATTCAGGGACTCGAGGAAATCAAGGCGTGGAAGCAGGGGAAAGTCAAGCTCAGAACTTTCACGGTCAACCTGCCGCGCGCGGCTGATGTATCGTCGATCCGCAAGGAACTCGGCCTGTCCCAGGATCAGTTCGCGCTGTTCATGGGTGTGAGCGTCGCCACGTTGCGGAACTGGGAGCAGGAACGGCGTGAGCCGCAAGGCGCGGCACGCTCGCTACTGCTGGTGGCAGCCAAGCAACCTCAAGCGGTTCGCGCGGCATTCAAAGCCGCGATGCCGGCGCCGAGAACCAAGGCCTATGCGAAAGCGGCGTAGATGAGCCTTGCAATTTCCTTAGGCGCACGGTGGCGAGGTTTTTGCCCTCGAAATAAGTTTTCCGCTCGTGCGCCGCGATCGTGCGGGAGAGCGCGTCGTCCTCGAACGTTGTTTGCACCGGAGATTCGATGCGGTCGTGGGGCCGACAACCACACTTCATCCGCTTGACGGCGACGCGGGCAAGGTGGAAGCTTCTGCCGGCACCCCATCTAGCCTGTTGAGGGATCATGACTGAAACCAAGAATGGAACCCGCATCCTGTGGGGCGCGGGATCGTCGCGCACCATGCGCGCCAACTGGATGCTGCAGGAACTCGATCTTCCCTACGAGCATCGTCCCATCCGCTCGCGCACCGGCGAGACGTTGACGCCCGAGTACACCCGCCTCAACCCCAGCCAGAAGATTCCCACGTTGCAGGACGGCGATTTCGTCCTGACCGAGAGCGCCGCCATCGTCACTTACCTGGGTGCTACCTACGGCGCAGCGAAGAACCTCTGTCCGCCGACCGCCCCGCGCGAGCGCGCCCGCTACGACCAGTGGTGCTTCTTCGTCATGATGGAGCTCGACGCCAATGCGCTCTACATTCTGCGCCGGCACGAGGATCTCAAGGATGTCTACGGTGAAGCGCCCAATGCACTCAAAACCGCGCGCGACTGTTTTGCGCGACAGGCCAATGCCGCCGCCACGCGCCTCGCCCCGGCGGGTCCATACGTTCTCGGCGAGCGCTTCAGCGGGCCGGATATCCTGCTCACGACTTGCCTCGTCAGTGCAATCAGCCGCAACATCGAACTTCCTGGCCTGCTGCACGATTATCTGAAGCGCACCACGGTGCGGGATGGCTACAAGCGGGCGCTTGAGGTCAATCGCCCGAAGCCCGCCGCGTAACAATCGTAACTATCCAGGCTCGCATGTTCATCACCCGGTCGCTTCGCGCCACCCGTCCTCGATCAGGAGGGGAATTCATGGTTTCGGGCGCTCTGCGAAAACGACTGTGGCTCGCGCTCCTCGTGCTGCCCGGATTGCTCGTGCTGCCGGCGTTGCCGCTGCCGGCCGCGGCGCAGAAGTACCCCGAAAGGAGCATCCGGCTGGTGGTGGCGTTTCCGACCGGCGCGCCGTACATCCTCGCGCTTCTCATGTCGGAAAAGCTGCGCGATTCGCTGGGACAGCCGGTCGTGCCGGATTTCAGGGGCGGGGCCGGCGGAACCATTGCCTCCGAGCTCGTCGCCAAGGCCCCCGCCGACGGCTACACGCTGCTGCTGACGAGCGCGACGATCGTCATCAGTCCCAGCCTCTTCCCGAAGCTCGCCTACGATCCGTTCCGCGACTTCGCGCCGATTACGCGGATCGCGACGGTGCCCAACGTGCTCATCGTCCACCCATCCGTGCCGGCGAAGAACTTGACCGAGCTGGTCAAGCTCGCGAAAGCGCACCCGGGCAAGCTCAATTTCGGTTCCGGCGGCGTCGGCTCGGGCAGCCAGTTGGGGAGTGAGCTCTTCAAGACGCTGAACAAGCTCAATCTCGTGCACGTGCCTTACAAGGGCGCCGCGCTGGCACTATCGGCGATGCTGGGCGGCGAGGTCGACATGGTGACCTCTACCGTTCCGGCGACGATTCCCCTCGTCAATGCGGGCAGGATACGGGCGCTTGCCGTGATGGCGCCAAAGCGCGTGGCCGCTCTGCCGCAGGTGCCGACGACCGCCGAGGCGGGCATGCCGGAACTCGTCGTCATCACGTGGTACGGCCTGTTCGCGCCGGCGGGGGTGAAGCCGGACATCATCGGGCGCCTGAACGCCGAAATGGTGAAGCTCATGAACGCGCCCGCGACGAAGAGCACGCTCGCCAAGGTGGAGCTCGACGCGGCCACCAGCACCCCGGCCGAATTCGCGAAGTTCGTGCGGGCCGAGTCGGAAAAGTGGGCGCGCGTCATCAAGGACGCCAACATACGCGTGCAGCAGTAGCGGACGCCCAAGAGACACGTAATGCAACCGCGCCCGCCGCGAGATCGCGTCGTCAGCGCTGCTTCCTCGCGATGACAAGCAGGGTGCGTACCGCGCACCGGACACTGGTGGGCAATGCCTACCCTTCGATGGCTATCGGCTGATTCTCGCGATGACATCCAGAAGCGTGTCATTGCGAGGCCTGGACCCTTCGAGCCGAAGCAATCCCGTTGCGGGCAACGCAATAGATACTAAAATAGGCCCCCCATCCACCCGGATTCACCCAAGGAGAGACAACAATGGCCACTTCGATGTACCAGGTTTCACTGCCCGTCTTCATCAAGCACCTGAACGGCCTTGCGGGCTGCATGAAAAAGGCGCAGGCGCTCTACGCCGAGAAGAAGTACGACGAGGCGACCCTGTTGAGCTACCGCTTCTATCCCGACATGTTCAGCTTCACCCGGCAGATCCAGGCCATGACCGACCACGCCAGGAACTGCGCTGCGCTGCTGGCGGGAGTGGAGGCGCCGAAGTACGAGGACAACGAGAAGAGCCTCGCCGACCTCGTCGCGCGGGTGGAGAAGACGGTCGCCTTTCTCAACACCGTCAAGCCCGGGCAGGTCGACGGCACCGAGGAGAAACCGGTGACCGTGAAAATGCGTGATCGGGAACTTAACTTAAAGGGACAGGAGCTGCTGCTGAATCGCTCGCTCCCCAACTTCTATTTCCACGCCACCACCGCCTACGACATCATGCGCCACAACGGCGTGGAGCTCGGCAAGCGCGATTTCATGGGAGCAAGCTGATTCTGGGGGGTGACGAGGGGCGAGTGGCGAGTGACGGATGACGGTGCTTGTCACGGTTGACTCGCCACCCGGTTCTTGAGGGATTTCCGCAGAGTTCGAACCAGTTTGCCAACGTGATTGACCTGCGTCAGTCGTCACCTGCCGCCCCAGGTACTCGGTGAGCTTGGACACGAGCTTCTCTCTCCCTTCGGGAGAGGGACCGAGGGTGAGGGAGGATCTCCGGATAATTTCCACTCATTCCACGAGGTCGAGCATGCAGCTTCCAAACTACGAGGTTTTCGCGATCCACTACGCGCGCCGCGATGCGCGGCGTCACGAGCATTTCGTCGGCGGCGATCCCCACGACGCGCCGATGCCGATGGATTATTTCGTGTGGCTGATCCGCAACGAGGAGCGAGTGGTCGTGGTGGATACCGGATTCACCGCCGAGACGGCGGCCCGGCGCAAGCGCGAGTTCCTGCGCACCCCGAAGGATGGACTGGCGCTGCTGGGCGTCGAGGCCGATGCGGTGCGCGAGATCATCGTCACGCACATGCACTACGACCACGTTGGCACCTTCTTCGACTTCCCCAACGCGATGTTCCATATACAGGAGGACGAGATGAGCTACGTCACCGGTCGCTACATGCGCCATGCGCGCCTCGCCCACTCGTTCGAGCCGGAAGACGTGGTCGGGATGGTGCGGATGCTGTTCAAGGGCCGCGTCGCGTTCCACAGGGGAGCCGAGGATTTCGCCCCCGGCATCAGCCTGCATCACATCGGCGGGCACACCCCGGGGCTGCAGTCCGTGCGCGTGCACACGCAGCGCGGCTGGGTGGTGCTCGCATCCGACGCAACCCATTATTACGAGCACATGGAAAAAGGCCGCTGCTTCCCGTCGATCTTCCACCTGGGCGACGTGCTGGAGGGCTATGACGCGCTGCGCCGGCTGGCGGACTCGCCGCAGCACATCGTGCCCGGCCACGATCCGCTGGTGATGGCGCGCTACCCGGCGGTGACGAAGGAACTCGAAGGCATCGCGGTCCGGCTCGACGTCATGCCGCGCGAGTAGCGCGGGGCGAAGCGGGCCCGCCGGTCACAGCCGGTAGAGCCGGGCGGCGTTGCCGGCCAGCACCTGGCGGCGTTCGGCTTCTGGGATGCCGTCGAAGCAGCGCACGATCGACCGCCCGCTCTCGGGCCAGGTGGATGTCGCCTGCGGAAAGTTCGTGCACCACAGCAGATTGTCGAGGCCGATATGGTGGCGGGTTTTCAGCCCCGTCGAATCAAACCATCCGACCAAATGACATTGCCGCCTGAAGAGCTCCGAGGGCAACAGATCGTAGCCCTCGGTGTGCAGGCGCTGGCGCTCGAACTGATGGTCGGCGAGCTCCAGCTCGTAGGCGCCCCAGGCGAGCGAGGTTTCAGCGAACACCACTTGCAGCCGCGGAAAGCGCTCCAGGATCCGGGAATAGAGAAAGTTCGCGACCACCAGCACCGTACTCACCGGGCGCGTGATCGCTTCCATTGCGGCAGCGACTTCCGGCGAGAAACCGACATAGGGCGGGAACTGGATATCGCGCGTCGCGCCCGCGTGGAAGCACAAGGGCACATTGAGATCCTGACAGGTCGCCCAGATGGGATCGTAAACGGCTTCGTTGATGTGCGGCAGCTCGCGCAGCATCATCGGCACCGACGGCATGACAACGCCACGATGGCCCTTTGCCACCGCCCGCTTGACCTCGCTCACCGTGGCCTCGATCGGCGCCAACGGGACGATGCACTGGGGGATGAAGCGCGGGCTGGCAGCGGCCCATTCCTCGATCAGCCAGTCGTTGTACGCCTGCACGCAGGCGAGCTCGAGCGCCGGGTCCGGGAGACGGCCGAAGGTTTCGCCCGCCCGCCCCGCGACTGTCGGATAGAGAACGGAATAATCCACGCCATCGACGTTCATCGCCGTGAGGCGCTCGCCCGGCACGAAGGCGCTTCCGGGTACGTCCTCCCAGCGCTGGGGCTCCCGGGCACGGTCGGGCATGGCGGCGCCGGCCAACGCCACGCCCGGGAGATCGATCTTCTGACCGTCAACGACCCAGTGCTCGGCGCCGTCGGCCTGGCGGTCGACGTGCGGAATGCGGTCGCCCCACTTCGCCTTCGACATGCGGCGGGTCCAGACTTCCGGATGCTCCTGGACGTGATCGTCAGCACTAATGAATCCGAACTTGAGTTCCATATGGGTGGCAGGCTCTAGGCGAGGCCGTAGATGCGCATCGCGTTGCCATAGCACAGCTGATCGCGCTCATCCTGCGGCACACCCTTCAACGTTCGATCGACGAATTGCCGGGACTCGGGATAGGTGGACGTGGAATGCGGAAAATCCGATTCCCACATGATGTTGTCCATGCCGATCGAGTGCCGCAGCTCGATGCCGGCGCGCTCGTACCAGAAATCGACGTGGATCTGCCGTTTGAACAGCTCGCTCGGCCGCGTGACGATTCCCTGCGTCCACAGATGGCGGCGCTCCCACTCGTGATCGCAGGTTTCGAGCATGTAGTTCACCCAGCCGATGCCGGTCTCGGCGCACACCCAGCGCAGACGCGGGTAGCGATCCAGCACGCCCGAGAAGATGAGATTGGGGATGAACTGCGCCTGAACGGAGAACCCGCCCGCCGGGCCCATGGCCTGTCCCTGGTTGGGCGTGAAGCCCTTCCAGCGCGGAACCCTCAGGGCTATGCCGGCGCCTGCATGCCAGTGAACAGCTACTCCGAGGTCCTGGCAAGTCGCCCATAGCGGATCCCACCAGGTGTCGTTGAAATGCTTGAGGCTCGCACGCGTCATGCTCGGCTCCGCCAGCATCATGATGCCGCGATGGCCCTTCTTGACGGCGCGCCGCGTTTCCTCCGCCGCGGCCTCAACGCCGCTCAAGTATGGAATGATCGCGAGCGGCACGTAACGATCGCTCACCTCGCGCCATTCCGCCAGCGCATCGTTGTAGGCCTGCACGCAGGCGAGCTCGAATTCGGCGTCGCCCTGGAAGAACGTGCTGCTCTGCACCGGATCATTCGCAAATAGCACCTCGCCATCGACGCCATCCCGGTCGAGGGCCTTGAGACGCTCGACCGGGTCGTAAACGATCGCCGGCACCTCGTCCCAGCGCTGTGGGAAGGTCTTGCGCAGCGGATCGTGCATCACCGTGGGGCAGTTCACGGTGCCGCGTTCGCCCACCACCTTGCCGTGCACGAACCAGCGCTCGACCGGCTTGTCGGAAGCACGCACCATGTGCGCCTTGTCGGTCGTTTCACGAAGTTGCGGAATGTTGTCCCCGAACTTGGCCTTCGACATGCGGCTTACCCATGTGTCCTTGTGCAACTGCGCGTGCGAATCGCAACTGATCAACCCGTGTTTAATCTTCATCGCCTGGTTCTCCTCCGGGTGTCGATAAGGTTCAGCCGCCGTTCAACTTGAAACCGTAAAGCTTCGCCGCATTGGTGCAAGTCATCTTGACTCGGTCCGCGGCCGCGACGCCGGCAAAATCGTGCTCGATGCTCTGCCGCGAGCGCGGCCAGGTCGAATCGGTGTGCGGGTAGTCGGAAGACCACATGAGGTTGTCCACTCCCATGAATTCGCGCGTGAACACCCCGACGCGGTCCATGATGAACGCCGCTGAAAAATTGCGGCGGAAATACTCGCTGGGTTTCAGCTCGGTGTGGACGCCGTTCTGGCGCGCGTAGCGCTCGTGGCCGCGGTCCAGCCGCGCCAGCATCCACGGCAGCCACCCGGTGTCGGCTTCCGCCAGCACGAGCTTCAAGCGCGGGTGCCGGTCCAGCAGCGGACTGGTGAGGATTTCACCCAGCGTGAGCATCACCTCGATCGGTGATTCCGGATATCCCGCGGCGGTTCCACGGGGAAAACGGAAGTTCGAGTTGCGGTTGCTGGTGAGCGTGTGGATGCTGATCGGCAGGCCGATCTCCTCGGCCGCCGACCAGAATGGATCGTAGAGTGCGTGGCTGTACTCGGTACCTTCGGGCGGCACCGCGGCGATCATCGCGCCGCGCAACCCGCGCTTCGACCAGCGCTCGAGTTCCTTGACGGCGTGCTCCACATCGTAGACCGAAATCAGCGCGAGCCCCACCAGGCGCTCGGGCGCGTGGCTCACGAGCTCGACCATCCATTCGTTGTAGGCGTTGAACACCGCCTCCTGCAATTCGGCGTCCCGGATGAGATAGAGACCCATGGCGTAGGTGGCATACAGCACTTCAGCGGAGACACCGTCGATATCCTGATCCTTGAGCCGCGCCGCCGGGTCGTATCCACCGGCCCGCAGATCCTGGTAGTGGGCGGCGGCGAACTTGACCAACTCCTCTTTCGGGATGCCCACCGCCGCGATGCTGGCGACGGAGCGCGGGTTGGTCCCTTCGCAGACGAACCATGTCCCCGGCTTGTTCTGGTAGTTGGGGACGAACTTTGGCCCCCGCTCGCGAAACCTCCTGTCCAGCCGCGACTGCCACAGGTTGACGGGCTCGAAAACGTGCGAGTCGGCGGATATGATCGTGTCAGCAGCCATGGCAACACCTCCTCGCGATTGATGCGGAGTTGACACTGCGCGAAGCCGGCCCCCGCGCCGCTTGTGATTGGAATGAGGCACGGTCGAGGCCGGCAAGCATTATAGAGCGAATGATGGCAGGAAAAACAATCCGCGCCACCGCCCCGCCAGCTTTTTCTTGACAGCCGTCGCACACTTCGGCCAACATCGATCGAGACGACGGGGGGTGCTGTCTGCATGGCGCCCGTCGTGGAACAGGGCCGGATGCGATGGTTCCTGTCCCCCGCAGGCGGGCTACGGGCCGCTGTCGCGGGACCCCGACGATCGCGCGATGACCCCACTCAAAGAATCCTTCACCGTGGCCGCCACCCCCGACGAGGTGTGGCCGCTCATCGCCGATCCGGCGCTGGTTGCATCCTGCATGCCGGGCGCGGAATTGACCGAGGTCGGGTCCGACGGCGCCTGCAAGGGCAAGTTTACGTTCCGCTTCGGGCCGACGGTGGCGGTGTTTCGGGGCGAGACGAAACTCTCCTATGATCCGGCTGCGCGCAGTTGCACGATAGACGCGCGCGGCATCGATCAGCGCGGAGCGTCGCGCGCGCGGGCCCGCTTCGAGGTGATGCTGGAAGGGAGCGAGGCCACCGTCGTGACGCTCGACGGCGGATTCGAGGTCAACGGCCCGCTCGAGACGTTTGCGACGGCCGGCGGCGTGCATCTCGCGCGGGTGCTCATGGGGGACTTTGCGGCGAACCTCGCGCGTGTGATCGAAGCGCGCCGCGCGGGCGGAGAGGGCAGTACGCCGGTACCCGGCGGCGGGACGGGAGTCCGCGAGGCGTCCGGTGCGCGCCTGCTCGGGAAGGCCGCGCTCGGCTGGTTGCGCGGCGGGGCCGACAAGAACGGAAAGGGGCAGTCGTGAGCGACATGCAGGCATATGAGGTACTGACACAGGCGTTTGCCGCCGAAGGCGTGGATACGATGTTCGCCCTGCTCGGCGACGCCAACATGCATTGGGGCGCGGCGATGGCCCGGACACAGAAGGTGCGGGTGGTGCACGCCCGTCACGAACACTGCGCCTGCGCCATGGCGGAAGGCTACGCACGCGCGACCGGCAAAGTAGGCGTCGCATCGGTCACCTGCGGTCCCGGCTTCACGCAGACCATGACGGCGCTCACCTGCGCGGCGCGCGGCGCAACGCCCATGGTGGTGTTCGCGGGCGACTCACCGTCGAACGCCGCGTGGTACGTGCAGCAGCTCGATTTCGGGCCGCTTGCCGCTGCGACCGGCGCGCGCTATGTGCCAGTGAAACACATTGACCGCATGCTCGACGCCGTGCGTGAAGCCTTCTACACGGCGCGCGTCGAGCGCTGCCCCGTCGTGCTGGGCGTGCCGCTGGACCTGCAGAAGGCGACGTTTCCGTGGGGCGCCGAGTATTCACCGTCCACCGAAATCGTGCCCACGGCACAGCGCCCGGCGGCGGACCCGGAACTGGTGAAGCGCGTGGCGGACATGATAGG
The DNA here is from genome assembly GCA_016199545.1 of Betaproteobacteria bacterium. Lineage (GTDB taxonomy): Bacteria > Pseudomonadota > Gammaproteobacteria > Burkholderiales > SG8-41 > DSOT01. The sequence continues at coordinate 15,346 of JACQGN010000245.1, forward strand.
CGAAGCGCAGCGCCCCATCATCCTCGCGGGTCGCGGCGCGCTGCGCGCGGGCGCGCGCGCGGCGCTCGAAGCACTCGGAGACCGGTGCGGGGCGCTTTTCGCGACCTCGCTCTTCGCGAAGGGCTTGTTCAACGGCAACCGCTGGGACATCGGCATCGCAGGCGCGTACGCGAGCCACCTCGCCCGCGAAGAGTTCGCACAGTGCGACCTCCTGATCGGCGTGGGCGCCGGCATGGGCCACTACACGACCGAGGCCGGTTACCTCTACCCGAACGCGCGGGTGGTGCAGATCGACATCAATCCGCGCGGGCTCTACCAGGGGCTGCGCATTGCCGATGTGCACGTGCGCGCCGACGCAAGAGCCGCCGCCGAGGCCATACTCGCGGAACTGAACGCACGCGGGAGTGCTTCGGCGGGGGCGCGTTCACCGACGCTTGCAGGCCGGATTGCCGCGGCGCTGGCGCGTCCGGACGGCAAGGAGTTTCCGGTCGCGCCCGGTACGGTCGATCCCCGCACGGCGATCCTCGAACTCGATGCGGTGATTCCGAAGGACTGGGATATCGTTTCCGGCGGCGCGCACTTCTGCGGCATCGCGATGACGCACCTAAAGGGGCGCACAGCGGAGCGTTACCACGTGATCAACGACTTCGGCGCGATCGGGTCGGCCTTTCCGATTGCGATCGGCGTCGCCGCGGCGCGAAACAACGGCAAGGTGCTGCTGATCGAGGGCGATGGCAGCCTCCTCATGCATATCCAGGAACTGGAGACGCTGCGCCGGCAAGGTATCCACCTGTTGATATGCGTGATGAACGACGGCGGCTATGGCGCGGAGGTGCACAAGTTCCGCGCGCAGGGGATCGATCCCGCGGAAGCGGTGCACGGGCGCGGCGATCTGGCGGCGGTGGCGCGCGGCTTTGGCCTGCGCGGAACGCTCGTCACGACCCTCGACCGATTCGGGGCGCTATTTGCCGAACATGAAAAGGCGGGGGCGGCCGAGCTGTGGGACGTCCACATCGACGACGCCATCCCGTCGGTCTCGTACCGCCGCATCCACTACGGCGAGGCGTAGTTGATCTCGACGCGATGGGCGGCGTGAGCTTCAAGTCGCACTACTGAGCAGGACCGCGCATCATGCCCGCGCGCGGCAAAGTCTCTGCGGGTCCAATCGGCGCATATCATGAGAGGTGGACAAGGTGATCGTAGACACGCACGTGCACGTCTTCACGGACGATAGAAACAAGTATCCGCAGAGCAGGGACACCGCACGCGCCGGTTCGATTCCCTCGATTACCGAGATCGGGCAGACCGAGTGGCCGCTGACTACGGTCGAGAAACTGATCTGGTGCAGGTCTTCGGCGCAAGACGCATCATGTGGAGTTCGAACTATCCGGCGCACCCGAAATTCGGCGGGATCAAGGCGCGCCTCGAGGAATCAAAGCGGGCGCTCGCGTTCTTGAGCCGCGAGGACCAGGAATGGATCTTCGGCAAGACGGCCTTGAGCGTCTACCCGGCCCTGCGATAAGGTCACTTCTTCGCCAATTCCAGCTCGACCAGGAGCGCCTTGACCTCGGGGTATTCCTGCTCCATGTGTTTTTTCATGGGCGCCGAACCCATGAATTTGGGTACAGCGCTGCGCGTGACCAGCTCGGCCTTCCACTCGGGCGTATCGAGAAAACGCTGCAGGATGTTCTCCCAGTACGCGACCTGCGCCGGCGCCATCCCCTTCGGGCCGAACATGGCGCGCCAGTTGAACACCACCGAGTTCGCACCCTGTTCGCGCCACGTCGGAATGTCTGAAAAAAATCCCGGCAGGCGCTCCGCCGAGGACACGGCGATCACCCGCACCGCGCCGGATTGCTGGTGGCTTACCCACAGGCCCATCGAACCCGGAACAACATCGACATGCCCGCCGAGCATCGCGGTGATGGCAAGCGCGCCCGAATTGAACGTGACGTTGCGCGTCTTGCGAACATCGATGCCCGCGCTCTTCAGCGCGCCCGCCACGCCCTGATGATTGGTGCTGCCCACCCCGCCGGCAGGAAGGCCAAAGGTGTGCGCGGCAGGGTCCTTCTTCAGGCGCTCGATGAGGTCGCGCCCCGACTTGATCGGCGAATCCGCCTTAACCCCGAGCCCGATGTATTCCCCGAACAGTATCGCCACCGGCGTGATCTCGGAGTACTGCACGCCGCCCCGGCCCATCGCATGCGCGGCGAGCATTCCCCTGTCGCCGGTGTACAGGTAGTGGCCATTGCCTTCGAACTGGTTGAGATACGTCCGCGCCACCGCGCCGCCGCCGCCCGCCCTGTTCTGTATCGTCATCGGCTGATCGAAATAGCGGTTCACCTGGAACACGCGCTGCATCAGCCGCGCCATGTTGTCGGGGCCGCAGCCCGGCGCGCAGCCGACGATCAACTCGACCGGCCGCTCAGGCTTCCAGCCCTGCGCCGGCGCCGGCAGGGGCGCGCCAGCGAACAATCCTGCGGCGACCAGGAAGCTAACGTTCTGCAACGATCGGGCCGGTTTCATGAAATCGTCCTCCGGGGCTTTGGTAATCGGCATTGAGAATATACGGCACAAATTTCCGCACTCCGGCCACGCAACCGGGTGGTCTTCGCTTGTAGCGCACCCGCGTCACCCGTGCGGCCGCCACGCGGCGGCAGCCAAATGTAGGGCAGCCGCTGAACCGTGCGCAGGGTGGCACCGGACTTGCTGGCCTCATGAGGACTATGCGGCGACGGCTTCGCGCTGCGCGCCCGCTGCGCGCCGGTCAGTTCAGCGGGCCTCCAGTAGGCATGCATGTTGATCATGATCGTCGCACCCGGTTGTCGACCAGCAGTTCAACTGCATGGCTTCGTGTGGGCGCGCCCATGCGGGTGTCGGTCAGGTAGCGGGCAAATATATTCCAACAGCGGGAGCAAGGCAAGCTTCCTCCCGCACGCCGGCCAAGAGGCAGCAGGCGTTCGCCCACCGGCGGGCGTCAGCGAAGCGCGTTAGCGTCGATCCAGGACACGTGCGCGCTGATCACTTTCCATTCCCCCGGGAAGCGTACCCAGGTCTGGCTCTGGCGTCCGACCTGATCGCGGCCGCGCACCTTGTACTCGAGGTTAAGGGTGGCGAAATCGCGCCCGAGCGTCAGGATTTCGAGCCGTCGCCGCGCCTCCTTGGTGCCGGGGCCCGGCAGCCGCCGCACGCGATGCGCGTGTATCTCCCAGCAGAAGAAGATCAATGCGGTCGCTATCCAGGCGAGTCGCATGCGGAATCGGCGATCCGCTGCTGGGACGCCACGGCGAGGTCAGCGCCTGCGCTCGGCCGAAACCAGGCGCAGCGTCTCCTTGTAGACTCGATTCCGCTCCGGACACGCATTCTCGGGACAGACTGAGTCAACGCCGATTATTTTTTCGCCTGGTCTGCTTGCTGCTTCGTTTGCGTTTCTTCTTCCTTCCTGTAATCGCCGATGACGCCTTTCAGGGGACAAACCGCGAAAGCTGGACATTTCTTGCATCCGACTGCCAGGGCGATGGGACATAGAGCCATTTCGATACTCCTATGCAATGCGGGGGTAAACAGTGTAAACCTTCAGTGATTCGTATGTTGAGCGGACAGGGAAAGCTAAACTTACCCCTTTATCCCTGGGGATGCTCTGAAAAACCGCGAGTTGTGTCGCGAGCGAGCGCAGCTCGGGCGAGCGTGGGCGATGGCAATCAAAGTCTTACACAGCCACTTTGGCGCGATGGTGCTTGCCATGATACGCAATTCAGAATTTCCCCCAAGCGCTTCACTCACGTTTTATCGCCGCCGCGATTTTCCACGACCAGCGATTGCCCCGTCGATTCCGGGAGCTTCTGTGCGAGCTGCCTGGCGACGATGTCGTTGGCACCCCCAGGAGGAAAGCCGACCAGGAAGCGGATCGGTTTTGCCGGATAGGTTTGCGCGTGTATCCCGGTGCCCATGAGCAAAACGCAGACGCTCACGACCGCACGGAACGCGAAAGAGACTGCCATGACTTATCCTGCTCAGGTCATCGAAGGCGCCGCCGGGGAAGTACAGCGTCGAGCCCGACCTCCCGTAGCGTAGCGATCACTCTGGTTTGATGCCCGCCTCCTCCATGACCTTGCCCCATCTCACGTATTCGGTTCTGATGAACGCCGTAAACTCCTCAGGCGTGGCGCTCGCCTGCAGCTCGACGCCCTGGTTTGCAAAGCGGTTGCGTATGTCCGGCGCCTGCACGAACTTCACGATTTCGGCGTGAACGCGAGCGAGGATCTCCCGCGGCGTGCCGGCAGGCGCCATCATCCCGTTGAATATGCTCGTCTGAAAACCGGGCACCGTTTCGCTGATCGCCGGCACTTCGGGCAGGAGCGCAGTGCGAGTGGGGGTCGTCACGCCGAGGGGGCGGAGCTTGCCTCCCCTCACGTGCGGGAGCGAGGTGCTGAGGTTGTCGAACTTCACCGGCACCTGCCCGCCCAGCAGATCGATGATCGCCGGACCGTCGCCGTTGTAGGGGATGCGCATGATGCGCACGCCGGCCATCCGATTGAAGAGCTCCAGCGCGAGATGCGATCCCGAGCCATTACCCGAGGTGCCGGCGTTCAGCTCGGTCGGTCGCGCCTTCGCGAGCGCGATGAGGTCCTTTACGCTTTTCACCGGCAGCGAGGGATGCACCACCAGCATCTGCGGCAGCGTTGCGATGAGGCTCACGCCCGCAAAATCCCGCACCGGATCGAAGGGAGGATTACGCATCATCCTCGGTGCGATCAGGGCGGTTTGCGCGACCATGACGAGCGTATAGCCGTCCGGCGCGGACCGCGCGACACTCGTAAGCCCGATCGTGCTGTTCGCGCCCGGACGATTCTCAACAATCATCCGCTGCCCGAGGCCCGCACTCGCCTTTTCAGCGACCGACCGCCCGATCAGATCCAGGTTCCCCCCGGGCTGGACAGAGACGATGAGGCGGATCGGTCTCGTCGGATAAGCCTGCGCTTGCGCATCGGGAATGCCACCCGCCAACGTATTGCCCAATACGCCGATTGCCACGACAAACTTTGCGGGGTGTTTAATAGTCTCCTCCCGTAACGCCTGACCAGTTACACCTGCAATAAGCGAAGCGCATTGCATCGAACGCCATACGGCGCAATGCCCGTTGGTTATCGCGCCCTGCGCGAGCTGATCGCGCCGGCGCTACGCCAATTCTCCGCGCACGATCCGCGCACCCTCGCTCAAAGCCTTGAGCTTTCCGAACGCGGTCGCGCGCGGCAGATACTTCATGCCACAGTCGGGCGCCGGGATGAGCCGATCCGCCGCGACGTGCTTCAAGCCTGCACGAATCCGGCCCGCGACGTCTTCCGCAGTCTCGATCGCCGGATTTCCGAGATCGATCACGCCCAGCACGATCTTCTTGTTCGTCAGCTCCGCGAGCACGCTGAAATCGAGCCTGGGCTGGGCCGCCTCGATGGAGATCTGGTTCGCGATGCTGTCCGCGAGCTGCGGCAGGAACGAATAACCGGTCGGCTTCCGGGTATGCACCACCGCAGCGTATCCGAAGCACAGGTGCACGACGGTTGTGACGCTGATGCCCTCGAGCGCACGGTTGATCGCCTTCACCGCATAGCGCCGGGCCCCCTCGGGATCATTCCTCAGCCAGGGCTCGTCGAGCTGGATCACAGCGGCGCCCGCCGCCTGCAGCTCGCGCGCTTCCTCGTTCACCGCGACGGCGAAGTCCAGCGCCATCTCTTCGACGTCACGATAGAACTTGTTCTTCGCCTGCTGCGTCATCGTAAACGGACCCGGCAGCGTGGCCTTGACCGTGCGATCGGTATTGGCGCGAAGGAACTGCAGGTCGCGCAATTGGACGGCGCGCGTCCGGCGGATCCTGCCGGTGACGCGCGGCACCAGCGTCGCCCGCCCCGCACGATTCGTGACGGTATCCGGATGGTCGGTATCGACACCTTCCAGTGCGGTCGCGAAATGGTTCGAATAGCTTTCGCGACGCATCTCGCCGTCGGTGATGATGTCGATGCCTGCGCGCTCCATGTCGCGGATCGCAAGGAGCGTCGCATCGTCCTGCGCCTGCCCGAGAAACTCCGGCGCCACGCGCCACATCTCGCGCATGCGCACGCGCGGCACCCCCTTCGAGAGCAGCTGGCGATCGATCAGCCAGTCTGGCTGCGGGTAGCTGCCGACGACGGTGACGGGGAGCAGGTCGGGAATTGCAGCCTTCATCTGTTCTCGCTTTCGCTGGATCGGTGCGGGGCTCGGCGGGCAGTCCGGAAGCGCGGTCAAGCCGGTTCACGCCGCGCGAGAACATCCGCGGAGTCGGGTACGGCGCCGCGTTCGCACTTGCCGGCGGTTTGCCAGACGAGCGTCCGGTGTTCGATATGCTACTCCTTCGGCATGCCGGAGGCTCTGGCGACCTTTTCCCACTTCGCCATTTCGGCCGGGATGATCTTGCGCATTTCATCCGTCGTCTTGATGTCGATGTCCGCGCCCATGGCAGTAACGCGCTTGTTTACATCGGGCTGCCGCAGGTAGTTCGCGATCTCGGCGTGCAGCCGTTCTCCTGGGTGCGTTGGTGGCGGGCGGGGGACACAAAAATCCATCCGGCCGCGATCCCGCCTCGTCGCTCGGCGGCGCCGGAAGCGGTTGCGGAAGAGGTGGCGCCAGGCGCACCTCGACCGCGGGCAGGCTCACGAGGATTACGCGGCGGCTTTTTCGCGCCGAGCGATCGGCGCGCGGTGCGAGAGCAGCGCGGCGGCGTTGCGATGCAGGATCTTCTCGCGCGCTTCCTCGCCGATCTGCGCCTCAGCGAGCGCCTTCTTCGTCCAGTCGACGCCGAATTCGGTGCCGTCGGTGCCGCACACGATGCGCTCGGCGCCGTACAAGTGCACCGCGGCCTCGATCGCGCGCGGGCCGAAGGAGTTGCAATCCACGTACACCTTCGCGCGCCGGAAGCGGGCCGACGGCAACTCCTCGTGTGACGTGTCGAGCATGGAGCGATGGTCCATGCGCTCGACTTCGTAGGGGATATTGCCGCCCAGGTTGTGGATGTAGATGATCGCATCGGGGTAGGGCGCAAGGAAGTCGGTGAGGCACAGGGTGACCATAGCCGAGGATAGACTGGCCTGCATGTCGAGCGTGCCGTTGCGCCGGCGCGCGTTGTCGGTGTCGCCGGTGACCTTCGGGAAGGCGTCGCCTGGCAGCGGGCCGTGGTGAATGAAGAGAAAAGCGCGGTGCCGGTTCGCGACTTCCAGCAGGGGACGCATCTTTTCGGCGGCCTTGGCGGTGAGGAAACCGTTCGCCGGCAGCTGCGCGCCGACCATGCCCGGCAGCCCCAGCGCCCGCTCGAACTCGGCGGCGGCGACAGAAATATCCACCAGCGGCAGCGCAGCATGGGCGGTGAAGCGGCCCTCGTGCTCCTGGCAGATCTTCGACAGACTGTCGTTGACGCGCCGGCACAGCGGGACCGACACCTCGAGCGGCTGGGACTCGATCCAGCAGCACATGCCGAGCAGCGACAGCACGCTGGTACTCACGCCCTGGCGGTCCATCCTGGCGAGGTAGCTGACCACGTCATCGAACGCCTTGGCGAGCGGTTCCTCGCCTACCCGGTTCTTCAGCACCTCGGCGCCGTCCTGGTTGCGCACGATGCGCGGTTCCCTGGTCCGGGCGCGCAGGGCATCGGTCAGTTCGGCGGGCCTCCAGTGGGCATGCATGTCGATCATTGCTGTCTCCTCCATCCGTCGTCCAGCAGTTGAATTTCAAGGCCCCAGGCGGGGCTCGTCCCGCGCAGGGCCTAGGCGGCGTGCGCGTGGTAGTACGTATTGCGGGCCACCCGGCCGGGCAGCGCACCCGTGTGCTCTCCGTTCTCCAGCAGGACTTCGCCGTTGACGATCGTCGCCGTGACCCCGGCCGCCGGCTCCTTCACGCGCCAACCGTTTGCCGGAAAGTCGTGAACGATGCTTTCCGGGAGCGGACGCACGGTGTCGGGATCGAAGATCACGACGTCCGCGTTCAGGCCGGGCCGCAACAGGCCACGGTCGTAGAGTCCCAACGCGGAGGCTGAGTCGAAGGTCAGGCGCCGCACTGCGTGCTCGAGCGTCATGATTCTCTTCTCGCGCACCCACTCGGAAAGCAGCCGCGTGCAGTAGCCGTAGCCGCCGTGGAACTGCACATGAGCGCCGCCATCCGACAGCCCGACGATCGCGTTCGGATGGGTGAGGATTTCCTTCATCGCCTCGTTGTCGACGTTGATCTCCGATTGCATGAACTCGGTTTCCAGCTTCTCTTCGACGACGAGGTCGAGGAAGGCGTCGATGATCCCTTTGCCCTGGTCTTTGGCGAGCTGGCCAATCGTCTTGCCTTTGAGCCCTTTGTTCTTCTCCAGCTTCGGTTCCTCGACCCACATGTAGTCCCACCACTTCATGGAATAACCGGCGGCCGGAAGCTTGGTGCCCTTGTGCTCGATCACTTCTTCATGGAGCTTGCGCCGGATCGCGGGATCGCTGTAGGCGCGCAGCTTCTCTTCGTCGGAGGCAAGCAGGATCGGATGCCACGTCGGCGTGCCGCGGAATACCTGGCAGTTCTTCATCGTGAAGTGTTGCGTGGTCCGGTTCGGGCTGCACAGCGGGAAGGCGCGTATGCCGGCCTTCGAGGTTTCCTCGAGGCGCGCCATGTGCTTCTTCCACGCGCCGGGATCGCGCATCGTCTGGCCGAGGTTGTTGTAGATGACGGTGCGGCCCGTGGCTTCGGAGAGCCGGGCCATCAGGCCGTCATTCAACTCCGGGGCGCGGCCGCCGCCGCACTGGATGATGCCGGTGCCGAGCTCGCGCAACACGTCGGCGAGCGCAAAGATCTCTTCTTCGTTGGCCCACAGCGCCGGAATGTGCACCCCTTGCGGGTCGTAATGTCCCTTGTTGCGCGAGACCGAAAAACCGAGCGCTCCGGCCTTCATGCCGTCGCGAACAACATCTTGCATCGCCTTGATTTCGTCGCCGGTGGCGGTGCGCTTCTGACTGTCGTCGCCCATCACGTAGTAGCGCACCGTCGTGTGCCCGATGAAATTGCCGACGTTGACGCCAAGACGTCCCTCGAGCCGATTCATGTATTGGGCAATGCTTTCCCACTCCACGTCGACCGTATCGAGCACGTTCATCGGGATCGCCTCGACATAGGACAGAAACTCCGCGACCCGCTTCGCGGTGCCGGGACGGATCGGGGCGAGACCGAGCGAGCAATTTCCGAAAACGACCGTGGTCGCGCCGTGTTGAGGGGAGAACGAGCACAACGGGTCCCACGTGACCTGGGCGTCGAAGTGGCAATGGTTGTCGACAAAGCCCGGAGCGACCACCTGCTCCCTGGCGTCGATCGTGCGTTTGGCCGGCCCGCTCAACTTGCCGAGCTCGACGATCTTTCCGCCCTCGACACCGACATCGCCGCGGAAAGCCGGCATCCCCGAACCGTCGACGACGCGGCCGTTCTTGATCAGCAGGTCATATGCCATGGTTATCCCCTCCGTTGTTCAGGTTACGACACTCGCTTCCCCTTATGCGGCGGAAGCCGTGTTTTGATCGCGGGTCAGAGCGGCTGCCGGCGTGGCGATATCATAAAGACGCGCGCAATTGCCCCACAGGATCTTGCGCCGCTGCTCATCGTTGAGCGGCAGGCCGAGGAATTGCTGTATCGCTTCGGGGAACGCTCCGTCGGCGTGCGGATAGTCGCTCGACACGACGAAATATTCCGCGCCCATCTTGTTGACGACATCGACCGCCGGTTCTTCGTCGACGTCGAGCGCGATGTAGCACTGGCGCTTGAAGTACTCGCCCGGCGGCATCGTCAACTGGTACTCGCAGCCGGGGCCGAATTTCTCCCACTGGTCGTCGAGCCGCCACAGCCACCAGTAGAGCCATCCGGCGGTTCCTTCGAGGAATGCGCAGCGCAGTTTCGGGTGACGCTCGAGGATGCCGCCGGTGGTCATGCTGGCGATCGCTCCCATCAGCTCGACCGGATTGCGGATGGCGTGCGCGATCGGGTGGAAATTGGCGTGGCCGACATAGCGCTGCCCGGCATCGTCCTTGAGCGAGGAGTTGCCGGTCGGGTGGAAACCGATCGGTACATTGAGCCGTTCGAGCTCGTTCCAGAGCGGCTCGCACGCCTCGTCGTGCAGGTGCTGGCCGTTGACCGGGTTCGGTGTGCCGATGACCGCGACCGCGCCCAGTTCGTTTACGCTGCGGCGTGCCTCCTCGACCGCCATCCCCACGTCGTGCATCGCGATCTGCGCGGCGAATTTGAGGCGCTGCGGATCGGCCTTGCAGTAATCGCAAGCCCAGTTGTTGTAAGCGCGGGCCAGCGCCGCCGCGTAGCCGGGCGCGAGATCGTCGTGACACAGGATCTGCCGCCCGCGCGTGCCGTACATCACGGCAACGTCGATGCCCTCGATGTCCATCGCCGTCAAGGTCGAGGCCGGATCGAAGCCCCGCGCCCGCGCGACGTTGAAATGCGGGTGACGCGCGCGGCTCCGCCGCCTCAGTTCACGGCTGGAGGCCGCCGCACCCTGCGACTTGGCGAACGCCGGGATCGCCAGCCCTTGCACCTCCATCCCCCGGATGGTGTCGGCGTTGCCCTTGTCCTCGGCGCTTGGCGTGAGCTTCTGCTGTTGCCCGCCAAAGAACCGCGGCGGGTTCGCCTTGAAGGGCGCGTCGAGATAGCGGGCCCAGAGGTCGTCCGGCTCCATCATGTGCAAATCGCTGTCCAGGATCAAATAGCCTTCGCGCGCCATTTTTCTCTCCTTCAGGACGGATCAGTTTATCGTAATCTTCGCTTCACGCACGACCTTCAGCCAACGCTCGCGCTCGTGTTGCACGAAGCGGCCGAACTCGGCCGGCGTCGAACCTGCGGGTTCCGCGCCTTGCGTCGCCAGAAGGCGCGTGACCTCGGGCGTCTTGAGCGACGCAGCAATGGTCTTGCTCAGTTTGTCGACGATCGCACCCGGCGTGCCAGCCGGGGCGAACATCCCCTGCCACAGGCTCACATTGACGCTCGGAAATCCCGCCTCGGCAAAGGTCGGCACATCCGGTGCCGCGCTCACCCGCTTCTCGCCCGTGACGGCAAGCCCGATCACCTTGCCGCTTTTCAGCAAAGGGGCCAACGCCAGCATGTTGGTGAGAAACACCTGCACTTGTCCGGAAAGCAGCGCCAACGTACCGGGCCCGCTGCCTTTGTACGGCACGTGCACCAGATCGATTCCTGCTTCAAGTTTCAGCAGCTCGGTGGAAAGGTGCTGGATGCCGCCGTACCCGCCGGAAGCATAGTTGATCTTCCCGGGCCGCGACTTCGCAAATGCGATGAACTCGCGCACGGTTTTTGCGGGTATCGAGGGGTGAATTCCGAGCATGCTCGTCCCATTGGCCATGAGGCTGACGGGCGCGAAGTCCTTCACCGGGTCGAACGCCACTTTGCGGGCAAGATGCGCCGACATCATGTGTCCGACGTTGAACACGATCAGCGTATAGCCGTCCGGCGCCGCTTTGGCCAGCAATTCCATCGCAATCAATCCGGTGGCGCCGATCCTGTTGTCGACAACGACGGGCTGCCCCCAGGCCTCGTTCAGTTTCTGCCCCACCAGGCGCGCCATGAAGTCGGTTCCTCCGCCAGGCGCGACACCCACCAGAAAACGGATCGGCTTGGCCGGAAAGTCCGCGGCCAGGACCGTAGATGCAAAGCTCAAGGCGATGACAGCGGAAAGACTGCGGATTGCCCACCGCAACATACGAACTGCGCTCGGAATCATTCTCTCCTCCTCGGGTTCTTGTCACCACAGCGCACTTCCTGGTCGAACTGCCGCCGTGGGTTTCCGGCGCTGCGTTTATAGTTTCCGCAGTTGCTCGAGCAACTCTTTGCTCTCGGGTATGGTGCCCGGCTCGTAGAGCTTCGCGTAACGGACGACGCCCGTGGCGTCGAGCACGTAGGCCGCGCGCCTGTCCATGCCGCGCTCGTCGTTGAAGATGCCGTAGGCCTTGCCGACCGCGCCGTGCGGCCAGTAATCCGACAGCAGAGGAAACGGAACTCCGCCCAGCTTTTCGGCCCAGCCCTTCAAGCTGGGAGCGGGGTCGGCGCTGATATTCAGTATTTCGACGTTCAACTTCTTGAATTCTTCGTAGTTCGCACGGAACCCGTTGACCTGGTTCGTTCACCCGCCGGTGA
>JACQGN010000034.1 GCA_016199545.1 Betaproteobacteria bacterium
AAGGGCATGGTGCTCACCGGCGGCGGCGCGCTGCTGCGCGACATCGACCGGCTGCTGATGGAGGAGACCGGCCTGCCGGTCGTAGTGGCGGAGGATCCGTTGACCTGCGTGGTGCGCGGCTCCGGCATGGCGCTCGAGAAGATCGAGCGGCTCGGCAGCATATTCACGAATGACTAGCGGCACGGGGTTGAAAGTTGGGAGTTGAGGGATAGGACGGGTTCATCGCGGAGACTGCCACGACGGTCGTAACCCAACACTCGGCACTCAACGCTCGGCACTGATCGCTGCTGATGGAACATCAGCCCCCTCCGTTTTTCAAGACCGGCCCCACTCCCCTCGCCCGCCTGCTGATCTGTTCCGTGCTGTCCCTGCTGGTACTGATAGCGGATGCGCGCTTCAATCTGCTGCCGGTGCTGCGCCAGGTGGTTTCCGTCGTGCTGTATCCCCTGCAGCGCATCGCCGCCGCCCCAGCGGGTCTTGCGCAGCGCGCGGGCGAGTTTTTCGTCACCCACGCTTCGCTCCGCGGCGAGAACGCGCGGCTCCTGCACGAACGCATCGAGCGCGCGGCAGCGCTGCAGCAACTGCAGGCGTTGCAGGCGGAAAACGCGCAGCTGCGGGAGCTGCTTGCCGCGCGCCAGCGCGTGGCGGTGAAATCCCAGCTGGCCGAGGTGGCGTACTCGGCGCGCGACCCGTTCTCGCGACGGATCGTGGTGGACCGCGGCTCGCAACACGGCGTGCAAAGCGGCCAGCCGGTAATCGATCATGCCGGCGTAGTGGGCCAGGTGACGCGCGTTTATCCCTGGGTCGCCGAAGTCACGCTCATCACCGACAAGGATCACCTGGTGCCGGTGCTCAACCTGCGCAACGGCCTGCGCGCGGTGCTCGCCGGAACCGGCAACGACGGCACGCTGGAGCTGCGCTTTGTCCCGCTTAACGCCGACTTCCAGAACGGCGACAGGTTGGTCACTTCGGGGATCGACGGCGTATATCCTCGCGGCCTGCCGGTGGCCGAGGTCATGAACGTCGAACGCAATGCCGCGTTCCTGTTCGCGCGCATCACGTGCAAGCCGCTTGGCGGAGTGAACCACAACGCCCACGTGCTGATCGTCAGCGCCGAGCGGCAATTGCCGGCGCCGCCTCCTGAGGAGGAAAAGCCGGTGCGGCCCAAGAGATCGCGGAAGGGCGGATGATCTACGCGCGCCCCACGCCCTCGCAGGAAATCCTGCTGCCGGTGAAACCGGCGTTCATGGTCGCGACGCTGCTCGCAGCGCTGCTCATGAATCTCCTCCCCCTGTCCGGATGGTGGCTCTCGGCACGCCCGGATTTTGTGGCGCTGATCCTGCTCTTCTGGTGCATCGAGCAGCCGCGCAGGATCGGCTTTGTCGCGGCGTGGCTCCTCGGTCTGCTGATGGATGTCGCGGACGCGAGTCTCCTGGGCCAGCACGCGCTCGCGTATTCGATTCTCGCCTACGCCGGCATCGTGCTGCACCGGCGGGTGCAGCGGTTTTCGGTCACCCCCCAGGTGCTGCACGTCATTCCGCTGCTGCTCCTCAACGACGCGATCGTGCTCGTGATAAGGCTGCTCGCCGGCGGCGACTTTCCCGGTTACCCGTACTTCGCCGGCAGCATCGTGGGCGGCGTGCTGTGGCCCGTGCTCGCCATCGTGCTGAAATTGCCGCAACGGCCGAAACCGGACCCCGACCATGCCTGAACTGGCGATCAACCCCGGGATCGAGGTCAGGAACTCGCGGCTCGAGCTCCATCAGTTTCGCGTGCGTCTGGCGATCGCCGGCGGCTTCGTGGTCCTCATGTTCTGCCTGCTCGCCGCGCGTTTCGTCTACCTTCAGGTCGCGATGCACCAGCACTACGACACGCTTGCCGAGGCGAACCGCATCGCCATCGCGCCGATCGTGCCCAATCGCGGCATCATCGTCGACCGCAACGGCGTGGTGCTCGCGCACAACTATTCGGCCTACACGCTGGAGATCACGCCCGGCAAGGTCGCGGACCTCAAGGCACTCATCGATGAGCTCGCGCGGATCGTGGACATTTCACCCAGAGACCGCAGACGCTTCGCGAAACTCCTCGAGGAGAGCAGGCGTTTCGAGAGCCTGCCGATACGAACGCGGCTCTCCGATGAGGAGATCGCCCGCTTCGCGGCAAACCGCTACCGTTTTCCCGGCGTCGACATCAAGGCGCGGCTGTTCCGGCAGTATCCGCAGGGAGAGCACTTCTCGCACGTCGTGGGCCATATCGGGCGCATCAACCAGCGCGAGCTCGACCAACTCGAGGCCACGGAGACGTTCGCCAATTATCGCGGCACCGACTATATCGGCAAGACCGGACTCGAGCAGAGCTACGAGCGCTTTCTCCACGGAACCACCGGCGTCGAGCAGGTCGAGGTCGATTCCAGCGGCCGCGCGGTGCGCACCCTGTCCCGCACGCCGCCGCTGTCCGGCAGCAACCTGGTTCTCACGCTGGACGCGAAACTGCAGGAGATGGTCTACCGCGCCTTTGGCGACCGGCGCGGCGCGCTGGTCGCGATCGAGCCCGCGACCGGCGGGGTGCTCGCGTTCGTGAGCAAACCGGGATTCGATCCCAATCTCTTCGTCGACGGCATCGATCCGCAGAGCTGGGGCGAACTCAACAACTCGCCTGACCGGCCGATGGTGAACCGCGCGCTCGCCGGAACCTATCCACCGGGCTCGACGTTCAAGCCGTTCATGGCGCTCGCCGCGCTCACGTATGGCAAGCGCACGCCGCAGCAGGCTATCAGCGACCCCGGCTACTTCATGTTCGGCAACCATCAGTTCCGCGACGACAAAGTGGGCGGGCACGGCATGGTCGACATGTACAAGTCGATCGTGGTCTCGTGCGATACCTATTACTATGTGCTCGCCAACGACCTGGGCATCGACGCGATCTCGGGGTTCATGGCCCAACTGGGATTCGGCAGCCGCACCGGGGTCGACATTCCCGGCGAGTCCGCCGGCATCCTGCCATCCCGGGAGTGGAAAATGCGCCGCTTCAAGCAGAAGTGGTACGCCGGCGAGACGATCAGCATCGGCATCGGTCAGGGCTACAACGCCTACACGCCGCTGCAACTCGCCACGGCCATCGCCACGATTGCCAACGACGGCATCATGTTCCGGCCGCACATCGTGAACTACGTCGAGGAGGTGCAAAGCCGCGACCGCACCCTGATCGAACCCCGGCCGCTGCGCACCCTGGACGCGAAGCCCGAACACGTCGCCATCATCAAGGCGGCGCTGGTAGGGGTGAACAGGGAAGGCACCGGGGCGCGCGCCTTCGCCGGCGCGCAATACGTGAGCGCCGGCAAGACCGGGACCGCGCAGGTGATCGCCCTGAAGCAGGGCGAGAGGTATGTCGAGAGCCGGGTGCAGGAGCGGTTTCGCGACCACGCCCTGTTCATCGCTTATGCCCCCGCCGACAGACCGAAGATCGCGGTCGCGGTGATCGTGGAGAACTCGGGCTTCGGCGCGCGCGCCGCGGCGCCGATCGCGCGCCAGGTGTTAGACTATTATCTGCTCGGGCGCGATGTAAAGGCGGTCAAGGACGACGACGATGGCGCACCTGATTAGGCGCATCTCGCGGTTCTTCACCTCTCATGTCGACGGGTTGCTGCTCGCCGCGCTGCTCGCATTGATGGCGACCGGCCTGATGGTGCTCTACAGCGCGTCCAGCGCAAACGTCCCGCGCGTGAGCGCGCAGTTCGTGAACATGCTGGTCGCGCTGGCCGTGATGTGGGTGGTCGCCAACATCCCGCCGCACTACTTCCAGCGACTGGCGCTGCCTGCCTATCTGCTGGGGATCGCGCTGCTTCTCGGCGTGGCGCTGTCCGGCGAGGTCGTGAACGGCGCCCGGCGCTGGCTGAACGTCGGGTTCACGCGCATACAGCCTTCCGAGCTGATGAAGATCGCGGTGCCGCTCATGCTGGCGTGGTATTTCAACCGCTATGAGGCGACGCTCAAGGTCGGGCATTACGTGATTGCCGCGGTGCTGCTGGCGGTGCCGGTCGCGTTGATCGCGCGCCAACCGGACCTGGGAACCGCCGTGCTCATCCTCGCGAGCGGATGCTACGTGCTGTTTCTCGCAGGGCTGTCGTGGAAGGTCATCGCCGGCATCGGAGTCGCCGGCGCCGCAAGCCTGCCGCTGGTGTGGTCGGTGCTGCACGATTACCAGCGTCAACGCATCCTTACGCTCCTCGACCCGACGCAGGATCCGCTCGGCGCCGGATATCACACCATACAATCAACCATCGCGGTCGGCGCCGGAGGTCTCATCGGCAAGGGCTGGTTGAAAGGAACGCAGGGCCACCTCGACTTCATACCGGAACGCACGACCGACTTCATCTTTGCGGTTTACTCGGAGGAGTTCGGGCTGTTCGGCAACCTGGTGCTGCTGCTGATTTTCCTGCTGGCCATCGCCCGGGGCATGGTCATCACTGCCAACGCACCCACCCTCTTTGCGCGGCTCCTCGCGGGCGCCGTCACGCTCACGTTTTTCACCTACGCGTTCGTCAACATGGGCATGGTGAGCGGC
>JACQGN010000255.1 GCA_016199545.1 Betaproteobacteria bacterium
CCGCCGTATGGGCGACCGCGGGCAGCAGCTCGTAGTCCACCTCCACGAGTTCCGCACCATCCTTCGCCGCCGCGACCGTCTCGGCGATCACCATGGCGAGCGCTTCGCCGACATGGCGCACCTTGTCGATGGCGAGCGGATAGTGCGGCGCGGTGAAGAGCGGCGTCCCGTCGGTGTTGACGAGCGCGATGTCCGCGGGGTGGGGCGAGAACGGCCGGTGCGGAATGGGTTTCATGCCGTCCGCCAGCAGGTCGCGCCCGGTCAGCACGGCGATGACGCCCGGGACGGCGAGCGCTTTCCCCGCGTCGATTGCGCGCAGCCGTGCATGCGCGTGCGGCGAGCGCACCATCACGGCGTAGGCCTGTCCCGGCAGGTTCACGTCGTCGCTGAAGCAGCCCGCGCCGGTGACGAAGCGCAGGTCTTCCCTGCGCCGGACCGGCTGTCCGATGCGGGCACTTGCGGCGGGATCGGTCACGGGCCGCGTCCGGCTAGCGCGCGCCGGCTTCGCGCGCCTTCAGCACGGCGCGCTTCGCCATGACCGCGACGCAGTGCGCACGGTATTCGGCGCTCGCGTGGATGTCGGAATTGAGCGCGCCGGCACCGAGCGCGATGCCGTCGAGGGCGGCCGGATCGAACCGCTTCGAGAGCGCCGCCTCGGCCTCCGGGAACCGGAATACCGAGGGACCGGCACCGGTGACCGCGACGCGCACGCCGCCGGCCGTCCTCGCCACGAACACGCCGGCGAGCGCGAAGCGGGACGCAGGCTGGGGGAACTTGCAGTAAGCGGCCGCATCGGGGATCGGAAAACGGACGGCGGTGATGATCTCGCCCGGCTCGAGCGCCGTTTCGAACAGGCCGAGAAAAAAAACATCGGCGGCGATCTCGCGCCGGTGGGTGACGACGGTGGCGCCCAGGCCGAGCACGCCCGCGGGATAGTCGGCCGCGGGGTCGGCGTTCGCGATGGAGCCTCCCATCGTGCCGCGATTGCGCACCAGGGGGTCGCCGATGCCGCCGGCGAGCACCGCCAGCGCCGGGATGGAGCGCGCGACCTCGGCGGAGGCGGCCACTTCGGCGTGCGGCGTCATGGCGCCGATCACGAGCGCGCCGCCGTCGCGCCGGATGCCCTTCAGCGCGCCCAGCGCGCCCAGGTCCACCAGGCCCGCATGGCGGGCGAGGCGCAGCTTGAGCGCGGGTATCAGGCTCATGCCGCCGGCGAGCAGCTTGAAGTCGTCGTGCTTCGAGAGCAGCTTGGCGGCGTCGTCGAGGCTCTTGGGCTTGTGGTAGTCAAAATCGTACATTGGTGCTCCCCATAATCTCCCACCACCCCGCCCGCTTACGCGGGCACCCCTCCTCGGGCAGGAGGGGAATTAAGAAAGCTCCCCTCCTTTCCAAGGAGGGGTGGATGCGAAGCAGACGGGGTGGTTGTGAGGGCATTTCTCGCTCCCACCACCCCGCCCGCAGTTGCGGGCACCCCGCCCGGCCATCCGCACGGAGGCGGCTGGCGTTTGGCGGCTGGAAGGTGCGCAGGCACCTTCTTCGAAACCCCGCCTTACCCTCGAGCAGGAGGGGAATCATTTCGTCAGGCGTTTAAGTGAACTTCACGCAGGAGTGCACGATCCCCGTGGCGCGCGAGCGTCTGTGGGACTTGCTGATGGACGTTCCCGCCGTCAGCCGCTGCGTGCCGGGGATCGGGACCGTCGAGGCCGTGGGCGACAACGCCTACCGGGGCGGCCTGGAGGTGAAGGTCGGCCCCATCCGCCTCTCGCTCCAGGGCACGATCACCGTCGAGGAGCAGGACCGGACGGGGTGGAGCGCTCGCATGCGGGCCGAGGCCAATGACCGGCGCCTCGGTGGCGGCATCCGCGCGCGGCTGCATCTCACGCTCTTGGCAGCAGATGCAGGCACGCGCGTGCGGATTGACACCGACCTCGCCGTCCTCGGCAAGATCGGCGAGTTCGGCCAGCCAATCATCCGGAACAAGGCCGACACGCTCCTCGAGGAGTTTGCCCGGAACCTCGGCGCCGCGCTCGCGGTCTAGTGCGCAGTCAGGCGTTGACATGTACCCGATATGCACATTATCATGTGCATACACCTATCGGGGATCATCATGAGCACCAAAACCGAAAGAATCACACTGCTCGGCAGCCGGGACTTCAAGGCGTTTCTGGCGCGAGAGTCACGCAAGGAAGGCATCAGCGTATCCGAACTGGTGCGCCGGCGCTGCGAGCGCATGCCGACCGAGGATGAACGCGCGCTGTTGGCGTTGGCCGAAGAGCTGCGCGCTTCGACCGCGGAGGCGCGCCAGGCGCTGGAGCAGGGATTGGCCGCTGCTGCCGACGTGCTGCGCCAAGTGCGTAAAACCGGGAAGAAGGCCGCATGAGCGCAATATCCGATGTGATGGGCGTGATCCGCGATGCGATCAAGCTCACGGATGAAGTGAAGCGCGTCGGCGAGACGCTGAAAGACCTGTCCGGCGAATTGCGCGAGCATGACCGACGCATCACGCGACTGGAAGCGCAATGGGATACCGCCATTCAGTTCACCCGCGCGGCCGTCGGGCGCGCGCCACGGCAGATCAAGAGCAAGTAGTTCCAGGGCAAAAAATGGGGTCAGAGTCACATTTCCACGTTACAAGTCGAACCTGATCCCATGGTTTATTGTTCCGGCGTGCCCTGGAAATGTGACTCTGACCCCATTTTTTGAAAGGCAGGGAGCACGGTATGTTGATCGTCGACGCTCAGATTCACATCTGGACCGGCCACAAGCCGGCCAATCCCAACCATCGCCAGATTCTCGACTTCACGGCCGAGGACGTGCTGAAGGAAATGGATGACGCGGGCGTCAACGCCGCAGTGATTCATCCACCGGGCTGGGATCCGAACTCCAACGCGCTCGCAGTCGCAGCCGCGCGCAAGTACGCAAACCGGTTCGCGATCCTCGCCAATTTCCCGCTCGACAAGCCGGACAGCCGGACGGGGATCGACCGGGTGAAAGGCCAGCCGGGCGTCCTTGGGCTGCGCTTCGCCCTCAATCAGCCGCATCAGAAGACGTGGCTCACGGACGGAAGTCTCGATTGGCTATGGGCCGCGGCCGAGCGCGCCGGCATGCCGGTCGCCCTGATCGGGGTGAATCTGTTGCAGGCAGTCCCCAAGATCGCCCAGGGCCACCCGGGCCTCAAGCTGATCATCGATCACTACGGGCGACCCGACAAGACGTGGTCGCACCTGCCGGATCTGCTCGCGGCGGCGAAGTCTCCCAACGTGGCGCTGAAGGCGACCGGCGGGCCGAGCTATTCAAGCGAGCCCTATCCGTATCGCGACATACACGGGCATATCCGCAAGCTCTACGACGCCTTCGGGCCCGAGCGGATGTTCTGGGGCACCGACATCACGCGCATGCCGACTTCGTGGCGGCAGTGCGTGACGATGTTCACGGAGGAACTGCCGTGGCTGTCGGCGAAGGACAAGGAGCTGATCATGGGGCGGGCGCTGTGTAACTGGATCGGCTGGAAGCTGCCTGCCTGAAAAATGGGGTCAGAGTCACATTTCCACGTTATAAGTCGATCCTGATCCCATGGTTTATTGTTCCGGCGTGCGCTGGAAATGTGACTCTGACCCCATTTTTCAGAACGGTGCTGACCAACGACTGGTGGGTGGAGGCTCAGCACTGGTCCCACTGACCCTGCTCCCGGCGCCTCGGTTCAGCGTCGCGAGAAGTTTGACCACGGCAGCACGCTGCCGCGGTATGCTCGAACCGCACGGTGCGCTGCCGACCAGCGCGGCGACTACCGACTTCAGAGGGGACCGATTGGACAGGCACGACTACATCATCGTGGGTGCGGGCTCGGCGGGCTGCGTGCTCGCCAACCGGCTGACTGAATCCGGCGCACACCGCGTGCTGCTGCTGGAATCCGGCGGCCGCGACAGCAACCTCTGGATCCACATCCCTATCGGCTTCGGCAAGGTCATGTTCAACCGCGAGGTGAACTGGATGTTCGAAACCGAGCCGGAACCGCGCATGCACGCTCGCAATATCAAGGTGCCGCGCGGGCGCGTGCTGGGCGGATCGAGTTCGATCAACGGGCTCATCTACATTCGCGGCCAGCGCGAGGACTATGACGACTGGCGGGCGCTTGGCAATCCCGGCTGGGGATTCGACGACTGCCTGCCGTACTTCAGGAAGTCCGAGGACCAGGCGCGCGGCGCGGACGAATGGCACGGCACGGGCGGCCCGCTCTCGGTCGCCGACGTCAAGGACCGGCACCCGCTTGCCGATGCCTTCATCGCCGCGGGCGAGTCGCTCGGCATCCGCCGTAACGACGACTTCAACGGTGCAGCGCAGGAGGGTGTGGGCTATTTCCAGGGCACCGCGCGCAATGGCATGCGGTGCAGCGCGGCGGTCGCCTATCTTCATCCCGCGATGAAACGCGCCAATCTCACGGTCATTACACACGCGCACGCGCGCCGGGTGCTGACCGAGGGTGCGCGCGCGACCGGCGTCGCGTTCAGCGTCGATGGTGAAACACGGCAGGCGTTCGCCGACAAGGAAGTGATCGTCGCCGCCGGCGCGATCCAGTCGCCGCAACTGTTGCAGCTTTCCGGGATCGGGCCGGGCGCGCTGTTGCAGCGTCACGGCATCCCGGTGGCGAAGGCGCTTCCCGGTGTCGGCCGCAATCTGCACGATCACCTGCAATCGCGCATCATCTGGCGCTGCACCGAACCTATTACCGTGAACGACGACCTGATGAGCCTGTGGCGCAAGATGAAGATCGGGCTCCAGTACGCGCTCAAGCGCAGCGGGCCGCTCTCCTGGTATGCCGGCCTCGCCGGCGGGTTTGCCCGCACGCGCGCCGAACTCGATCGGCCCGACGTGCAATTCCATTTCTTTCCGTACAGCACCGACCGCACCGATCCCAGCCTGCATCGGTTCTCGGGCTTTACCATGTCGGTGTGCAAGCTTCGGCCAGAGTCGCGCGGGGCGATCGAGATCAAGTCGACTGACGCCGCCGCCGCCCCGGCGATCCAGCCGAATTTCCTCGAACGCGAGTCGGATGTCGCCACCATGCTCGATGGCCTGAAGCTCGTGCGCAGCCTTGCCGCGACCCCGTCGCTCGCGCGCTGGATCGAGGCCGAGCACGACCCCGGGCCCGGCTGCGCGAGCGATGAGGAGATCGTCGACTTCGTGCGCAGGAAGGGGTTCACCGTCTATCATCCGGTGGGCACGTGCAAGATGGGCAACGACGCCGAGGCCGTGGTCGACCAGCAACTCAAAGTGCACGGCATGCAGGGGCTGCGCGTGATCGACGCCTCGGTCATGCCGGTGGTGACCTCGGGCAATACCAACGCGCCCGTCATCATGATCGCGGAGAAGGCGGCCGACATGATCCTCGCCAGGCACTGATGCCGACCGCATCGGTTAACGGCACCGAGCTCTGGTATCAGGTCCAGGGCGAGGGTGATCCGATCCTGCTCTTGCCCGGCCTCGGGCTCGACCACAACTACTACCGGTTCGGGGAGCCGCTCTTGCGCGCGAAACTGAAGACGATCCTTGTCGACCCACGCGGCGTGGGCGCATCGCGCAAGGACTCACCCGCCGCCGTGCACTACACGCCCGATCTCTGGGCCGACGATTTCGCCGCGCTGATCGACTATCTGCGCCTGGGACAGGTTCATGTACTGGGCTCGTCGCTTGGGGGCTGCATGGCGCAGGCGATGGCGCTGCGCCATCCGCGGCTGTGCCGCTCGCTCATTCCGATCGGCAGCTTCTCGGAGGCCGACCGCGCGATGCAGCTCAACTTCGAGCTGCGCAAGAAGATCATCGCCCGCTGCGGCATGGGCGAGGAGATCGGGCTCTTCATGGGTCTCTTTACGCTGACGCGCGAATTCATGGAGACGGCGGCTGGCCAAGCGGTGATGCAGGCGAATCAGGCGGTGGTGCGCGCGAACTCGGCCGAGCACTACACCGCGTTCATCGACTCCATTCTCTGGTGGGCGCGCAGGCTGCCCGGTCAGAAGAACACGCCGCTCGTCACGAGCGAGCTCGGCCGGATCAAATGCCCGACGCTCGTCGTCGCCGGCGACAACGACTACTTCATCCCCGCGTCGTTCTCTAAAATCATTCACCGCGCGATTGCGCATTCACAGTATGTCGAGATCGCAGGCGGCGGCCACATCCCGTTCATCGAGAAGCCGCAGGAGACCGCTCAGGCGGTGCTCGACTTCGTAATGCACGTGCAGCCGCACGAAGCGAAGTCAACAATGTAACAGGAGTCCGGCATGAGACAAGCGCCATCTGACACCGCATCGATCGTCTTGTTGAGCGTATCGCTTATCGCTGCCGGCGCGGCATGCGGACAAGCTTATCCGAGCCGGCCGGTACGCTTCGTCACCTCGGCTGTCGGCGGTGGCAACGATTTCGCCGCGCGGATGATCGCGAACGGGCTTACCGCGAGCCTCGGCCAGCAGGTGATCGTCGACAATCGGGGCGGATCGCATATCCCGCAGTTGACGGTGTCCAGGGCAACGCCGGACGGTTACACGATCCTCGTGCAGAACAATACGGTCTGGGTCGCTCCGTTGCTTGAGAAGGTCGCGTACGATCATTTCACGGAGCTTGCTCCGATCACGCTGACGGCGCGCGCGCCGAACGTCCTCGTGGTGCATCCTTCGCTGCCCATCAATTCGGTCAAGGAGCTGATCGCCGCCGCCAAGGCAGCCCCGGGCGACATCAACTATGCCTCGGGCGTGGTGGGTTCGTCGAATTACATCGCCGCTGAACTTTTCAAGGCGATGGCCGGCGTCAATCTCGTGCGTATCGGCTACAAAGGTTCCGGCCCCGCGTTGATCGACGTGATGGCGGGCCAGGTGAAGGTGATGTTCGCCACGACCACCTCCTCGTGGGGGCACGTGAAGTCAGGCAGACTCAAGGCATTGGCCATCACCAGCGCCGAGCCGTCCGCACTGGCCCCGGGATTGCCGACCATCGCCGCTTCGGGCGTGCCGGGTTATAAGGCGGAGTCGATCTACGGCGCCTGGGCGCCGGCGAAGACGCCTGCCGCGATCCTAAAGCGCCTGAATCAGGAAATCGTCAAGGTGCTGACCGCGGCGCAGACCCGGGAGCGATTTTTCAGCACGGGCGCGGAAGTGGTCGCCAGCACGCCCGAGGTGTTTGCGGCGGAAATCAAAGCCGAATCGGCGCGCCTCGACAAGGTCTTCAAGAGCGCCGGCATACGCGCCAACTGACCCCTGACGTTATTCGAGCAAAAATGGGGTCGGAGTCAATGTTCCGAGCGGAAGGGGCGCCGCGGAAATTGACTCCGACCCCATTTTTTTTACGCGCCGTCGTGTGAGGCGATCGCCACGACCGCGGGGCGGGTGGAGCGGTTGCTCCAGGCGTGGTTCGCGCCGCGCAGGACGACGATGTCGCACGCCTTGAGACTGACTTCCTGGGTGTCCAGCACCAGTGTGATTTCGCCTTCCAGCACGAGCCCGAACTCCAGCGTGCGCGTCTTCTGCATGTAGGGATGCGGCGCGAGCGGTGAATAGGTCGATGCGGTGGGTGAACCCATCGCCTGGAAGTACTGTTGCACTTCTTTCGCGCCGACCTTGCCTTTCCAGTTGTCGTCCGGCGGATATGTCACGACGCGGCATACCGAACCGTTCTTCGGCGGCTCGAGGGTGCGAGGCAGGTGCAGCGATTCGTAGACGATCTTCGCCGGCGAGCAGTCGGTGACCCAGAGTCGCGCCGAGGCGAAGCCGGGACGTGCCGGGTCAAACCGCACATCGGGCGTCGGCCCGTCGCTCACCAGGCTGCCCTTGCCGGGTTCGCGATCGATGGTGACGATTCTGCGCGCGGGTTTCACGCCCTCCGGAAGCTTCAGTTTCTGATCGGGGCGGATCGGTTTGTCGTTGCCCTGCGCGAGGCCGGCCGCGCCATCCACGAAGCGCGCCGCGAACATGTCAAAGGCCATTTGCGCGCCTTCCTTCGGGCTCGACCACTGGTGCCAGGCGCCGATCTGGCACACGATGTCGCCCGGCTTCATCACCAGTTCGCAGTCGTCGAGCGTCAGGATGCGCTCGCCGGTCAGCATGATGCCGTAGTCGATGGTCTCGGTTTTGTGCATCGCCGAGGAGAACATGTTGTTGCCGCCGCGGTCCCAGATACCGTTGCTCCCGGCCCGGAACTCGGGCGGGTGGGGCGCAATCGCATCCGGATCCTTCGCCGGGTCGTAGTCCGCCGGACGGTTGCGCGATTGCACGACGCGCAGGTGCCCGCCATTGCGGGGGCCCGCGAAGATGTACGGGAGATTGCCGTCGTCGTGCTCGCCGGAGAGCGGGGCAGGCGTATCGTTCCACACCCAGAAATCGGTGTGGCCGCGACCCGCGCCCATCGAGGCCTCGTGCGCATTCGGCGCCGGGCCGTCCCAAGCGACCTTAGACTTCCCGCGCGCGTCGTTGCCGGTGACTACGCGCCGTATCGGTTTCAATCCTGATGCCATGCTGCTCGCTCCCTTTGGAAGATTGCGGTGTTTTCGTCCGCGTCGAGCGCCGTGCGAAGGTGCCGTGCGCCCTTACTTGATTATAAGGCCTTGCCGAGCGCTTCGGGGTTGACCACGTGGTCGAGGTTCGGCGCGCCGTCGACAACGCTCAGCAGGTTGCGCATGACCGTGAGTGACGCACGGTCGAGCGACTCGCGGGTGTTGCCGGCCATGTGGGGCGAGACGATGACATTCTCCAACGTGAAGAGCGCGTTATCGCTGAGCGCGGGTTCGCGCTCGAACACGTCGATTCCCGCGCCGGCGAGCCTGCCTGCGTTGAGCGCGGAGTAGAGCGCCGCCTCATCGACGATCCCACCGCGCGCGGTGTTGATCAGTCGCGCGACGCGGGTTCCGATGCGGCCGAAGCCGACGATGAGCAGCGTCTTGCCGAGCAGCTCGGTGGGAAGTTCGGAGTAGCGCTCGGTCCAGCGTCCCTGGCGCACCAGGGCATCCATGGCGGCACCGCGCTTGCACAGCGCGCGCATCATGAACATCACGCACTCGGCGACAGTGGGTGAATTGTCGGTGCCGCAGGTCATGAGCGGGATGCCGCGGCGCGTCAGTGCCTGCACGTCCACGGCATCGTAGCCCACGCCGATGCTGCCGACCGCGCGCAGGCGGGGCGCGGTATCGATGTCGGCCGCGCGCAGCGGTGTGCTCGTGAGCGCGATGCCGTCCACCGTCTTTTCTTCGCCATCGCCTTGCCTTTCGCAACTGTTTCATCCCCCGGGTAGTGCTGTCGGGGCCATCCGAGCCGCAGACTACACCAGTCCCCCGCTGCGTAAAAGCGGAAATGCAGGGGTCATGTGCCGTGGCATCCGCGCGGCGTCTGCTTGACTCTGCCCGTGCTTCGCTGTCATCCTGCGTCCGGCTCGGGGCGTTTATGGCTCAGGCCATGAACGACTCAACAGGGAACAGGGTGATCGGCAAGACGATACGCGGTCTCGTGGTATGTGCGCTGCTTGCGGCGTTGCTTGGCGGGTGCGCCCAGTTGCGCGACATATTCATCCCGCAGCCGCCGGGAGTGGGCGATGAGTGGTCCGCGCTCCTGGACGAGGTGCGCGCGTTCGAGCACAAGATCGGCTTCGAGGAGACCGACAACTTTTTCGACCTCTCGCAGGAGCAGCATGCGTTTCCGTTCTGCGGCTACGCGTCGCGCCTGCACCTGCCTTACTCCTACGAGGATCCAGCGATCCGGTGGCTCGACTCGGTGAGCGAGCAGGAATGCCGCACGTTCGGCCGGGAAGCCGATGCTTACTATGGTGCGTCAGAGGCGTTGGGGGAAATCGGGACGCCGGTCACCCCTGCGATGATCACCAGCAAGCTGGACCGGTTCCTGTACCTCGTCATACACGAAGATTGCCACGATCAGTTCGAACTCCCGTACGGCATCGAGGAGCCGCTCTGCGATCTCATCGCCTTCAAGGCGATGGCAGCTTTCAGCGAGGAGAAATTCGGTTACTTCGCCCGGGAGGACCGGGCGGTGCGGCGCTATGCGGCAACGCAATCAAGGCTCACACGCGCGACGATAACCTACTATGACCAGCTCGCAACGCTCTATGCGCGCCACCAGCGCGCGGAGATTTCGTCCGAGGCGCTGCTGCGCGAGCGCGGCGCGATCTTCCGGAAGGCCGAAAGGGTGCTGGGCGGGCCGCGAGGCGAGCTGAACAACGTGGGCCTCGCCAACGATATGACCTACAGCCGTCATTACCCGTTCCTCGAAAGCGTGTTCGAGGCACTGGGGCGGGACCTCGCGCGCACGGTCGCGTTCTTCAGGCAAGTGGACAAGGCCAGGCCGTCCCGGGCGGCGGTCATGAAGCGGTATCGCATCGCCACCGCGGACAGCGTGGATTTCATCCGCGCCTACGAGGCTGCGGTGTTGGAGACGATCCGGCAGGTGCTGCAGGAAGCGCGAACGCGCAACGTCGCGCCCGGCCCGCGATAGCCTCGCGCCGGCAACCGACAACACGTTGCCGCAGTGCGGTTTGCCTGCACCACCGGGTGCGCGCGGTGGGATATCATTGCGCAGCCGCACGGCGCTCGGAAGCACGACACTCGACAGGGGAAGGAATCTCAACGATGCCCAGAATGACCGGAAGTCGATTCTTTGCGGAGGCGATGCGCGGATACGGCGTCACGCACCTCTTTTACGTGAATTCCATCGCCGGCCAGGCGATGCAGGAAATGGAAAAGGTCGGGGTCAGGAGGGTGGTGACCCACGGCGAGAAGGCCGCAGCGTACATGGCTGACGGCTATGCGCGAGCCTCGCGCCGCCCCGGCGTGTGTCTTTGCCAGGATATCGGCACGACCAACCTCGCGGCCGGCATGCGCGATGCGCACATGGCATGCTCGCCCATCATCGCGATCACTGGCGGGCAGAACGACCAGCCGCGCTACCGCCACGCCTACCAGAACGCCGAAGACTTCAAGGCCTGGGACACCGTGACGAAGGCGAACTATTCGGTCGACAGCGTCGAGCGCTTTCCAGACCTGCTGCGGCAGGCATTCCGGGACGCCACCAGCGGCTCGCCCGGCCCGGTTCACCTGGAACTGCGCGGCAACGCCGGCCAGATGCTGGAACGCGAGGCCGACTTCGACCTCGTGTTCGAGGAGCGATTCAAGCATTTTCCGGCGTTCCGGCCGGAGGCCGAACCGTCCACGGTGAAAGCGGCGGTAGCGGCGCTCGCGCAGGCGGCGAAGCCGGTCATCGTCGCTGGCGGCGGCGCCGTGGCCTCGGGTGCGGGCGCGGAGCTGATCAAGCTCGCCGAACTGCTCCAGATTCCGGTCGCCACCAGCCTGCATGCGAAGGCACTGGTGCCGGACGACCACCCGCTCGCGGTCGGCGTGCCGGGCAGCTACTCGCGCTGGTGCGCCAACCAGGCGATCGCGGCGGCGGACCTCGTATTCTTCATCGGCAGCCACACCGGCGGGCAGGTGACGAACGGCTGGCAGATTCCGAAGATCGGCACGCCGGCGATCCAGCTCGACATCGATCCACGGGAGCTCGGCCGCAACTACCCGAACCTCGTATCCCTGTGCGGCGACGCCAAAGTGACGCTGCAGGCGCTGATCGCGGCGGCCGGCAACGCCCAGCCGCGGCGGGCGGAATGGCTGGAGCAGGTG
Source organism: Betaproteobacteria bacterium (assembly GCA_016199545.1). Lineage (GTDB taxonomy): Bacteria > Pseudomonadota > Gammaproteobacteria > Burkholderiales > SG8-41 > DSOT01. The sequence goes on from JACQGN010000255.1 coordinate 11,660, forward strand.
CGCGGCTACGTCGCCGATTACTGGGCCGAGAGCGATCCGCTGTGCGGTTCCGACGCGGTGCCGATGCGGCCGGAGCGCATCGCCAGGGAACTCGGAGAGTGGCTGCCCGCGGACGCGACGCTGGTGTGCGATACGTTCCACGCGGCGATCTGGACCGCCCAGATGTCGCGGCTCAGAGCGGGGCAACAGTACCTGCGCTGCGGGGGCTCGTTGGGCTGGGCATTTCCGGCGACGTTGGGGGCGAAGGCAGCGCTGCCGGACAAGCCGGTGATCGGCTTCTGTGGCGACGCGGGCTTCTACTACCACATGGCCGAGATGGAGACGGCGGCGCGCCTGCGCCTCAATGCCGTGATGGTCGTGAACAACAACTACTCGGGCGGCGTGATCGAGAACGCGCGCTTCGAGAAGGCCGTGAATTTCGCCAAGGTCGCCGATTCGATGGGCTGCGTGGGCTTCCGCGTCGAGAAGCCGGCGGAGATCAAGGCGACGCTCGACAAGGCGCTGGCGGCAGGGCGTCCGGCGGTGGTAGAGTTAATAAGCGATGCCGCGATCCGGGCGAAGCGGGGCTGGGTGCCGCCGGCGATCAGCGGCGAATGAGCGCAATGGTGGAGCAGGCCCCCATCCCGGCCAGCCAGCTCCGCTGCGAAGCGAACCTCCGCGCCATGAAGGGATACGAAATAACGACGTGGCGGGAAAGCAGGAACGGATAAGCGGATAATCATGAAAAGCAGCGCTATTCGCGGGAATTGACTTGGCGAACTCGGCTGAGAACGCCAGCCCATTGTAGGTGGCTAACCGAAGGAGTATGCGATGAACCATGTAGCCGTAGTGGCAGCGGGTCTGCTTCTGACTTTTGCGGCGTCCGGGGTCGAGGCAGCGGAGGCGAAATATCCAAACCGGCCGATCCGATTCATCGTGGGGTTCGTGCCCGGTGGGCCCAGCGACATTCTGGCGCGTCTGGTGGGCCAGAAACTCAGTGAAAGCGCGGGGCAGACGGTCGTCGTCGATAACCGCGGCAGCGTGGGCGGCATACTCGGCTTCGAACTCGGTGCGAAAGCGGCGCCGGACGGCTACACCATTCTGCTCGCCCCCAACAGCGCGTTCACCATCAACCCGCACGTCTACAAGAAGCTGCCGTATGACCCGCAGCGCGACTTTCAGCCCATCACGCAGCTCACTTCCGGCGGCGGCGTTATGGTTGTGCATCCTTCGGTCGCGGCCAAGTCGGTAAAAGATTTCATCGCCCTCGCCAAGGCCAAGCCGGGGCAGATCAATTACGCTACGACGGGCGCCGGCAATCTGCTCGGCATCGCGAATTTCAGGGTGATGGCCGGTATCGATATGGTCAACATCCCGTACAAGGGAACCGGTCAGGCTGTAATCGCCCTTGTCGCCGGAGAAGTGCAATTTTTCATAATGAACCCGCTAGTCGCCATACCGCACGTCAAGTCGGGCAAGCTGCGCGCGCTGGCCGTGACCTCCTTGACGCGCAACGCTGCGCTGCCCGACACGCCGACCGTTAGCGAGTCAGGCGTACCCGGCTACAAGAACATCACATGGCACAGCATCGTCGTGCCCGCCAAGACGCCCAAACCCGTCGTGAAGCGGCTGCACACCGAATTGGTCAGGATCGTGAACCTGCCGGACGTAAAAGAGCGCTTCAACAGTCAGGGGCTCACCGCTGTCGGCTCGACGCCGGAGGAATTGAGCGCGTTGATCAAGGAAGAATCGCTCGAGGTCGCAAAACTGGTCAAGCAGATCGGCTACCAGCCGCAGTGAACGGCGCGCTCGCACGCTGATGGACTCGAAGCAACGGGTGATAACGAACCGATTATCGTTTCTTGCTAGATTATGCTCGGCTAGTTTCGCCTAAGAAGCTTGTCGCATCTCAAGTCCGACAAGCTCCTAGCCCATTTCAGGTGGCCAACCGAAGGAGGATGCGATGAACCATGCAACGGTAGTGGTAGTGGGTCTGCTTCTGACTTTCACGGTGTCCGGGGTCGAGGCAGCGGAGGGCAAGTATCCAAACCGGCCGATCAGATTCATCGTGCCGTTCGCGCCCGGCGGGCCGAGCGACATCCTGTCGCGCATGGTGGGCCAGAAACTCAGTGACAGCCTGGGGCAGACGATCGTCGTCGATAACCGCGGCAGCGTGGGTGGCGTGCTCGGCTTCGAGCTCGGCGCGAAATCGCCTCCGGACGGGTACACCTTGCTGTTGGCTGCTTTCGCCGGGCTCACCATCAACCCGCACGTCTACAAGACGCTGCCCTATAACGCGCAGCGCGACTTTCAGCCTATTACACAGCTCACGATGGGCGGCAATATCGTGGTTGTGAATCCTTCGGTCGCGGCCAAGTCGGTAAAGGAATTCATCGCCCTCGCCAAGGCCAAACCGGGACAGCTCAATTACGCCACGACCGGCACCGGCAATCTGCTTGGCATCGCGCATTTCAAGTTGCTGGCCGGCATCGATATGGTCGCCATCCCGTACAAGGGAACCGGACAGGCTGTAATCGACCTTGTCGCCGGGCACGTGCAGTTTTTTTTCATGAACCCGCTGCCCGCCATACCGCACATCAAATCGGGCAAGCTGCGCGCGCTGGCCGTGACCTCCACCACACGCAGCTCGGCTCTGCCCGACCTGCCGACCGTCGCCGAGGCGGGACTGCCCGGTTTTGTAAACCTCACATGGCATAGCATCGTCGTGCCCGCCGGGACGCCCAAACCCATCGTGAAACGGCTGCACGGCGACCTTGTCAAAGTATTGCAGCATTCGGAGGTTAAAGGCCGCATCGAGGGGCAAGGTCTCGCCATAGTTGGCTCAACGCCGGAGGCGCTAAGCGCGTTGATCAAGGCGGAATCGATCAAGTACGCGAAGTTGGTCAAGGACATCGGCTTCCAGCCGCAGTGAACGACGCGCTCGCGCGCTGATCGGCGCATCACCGGGCGGAGGCGCGGCGTCGGCCCCCGCGCCGCCTTTTTCTGGTAAGTTGGAATTCTTGTGAGGGGAGACAAAGCGATGGCACAAGAGGGTCTGAAACCGATACGGCGCGTCGTGACGGGCAATGACGGGCACGGCAAGTCGAAAGTCGTCTGGGACGGGCCGGCACCCGCGGCTCACGAGGCTTCGATGGGCAGCGGCGGCGGCCACATCGATTTCTGGGTGTGGAACGAGTGCCCGGCTCCGCTCTCGGGCACGAGCGATGACGGTAACGTGCACTACGACTTCCCGGGCCCACCGAAAGGCGGGCACTGGCGCATGGTGCAGGGAGTCGGGCGTCCGCGCGATTACGACCCGGCGAACGATAATAAGATCGTGGCGCCGCACCCGAGCAAGGAAATATCCACCGGGCGCCGCTGGGACCGGGGCGGCAACAATGCCTACTCCGGCGGCATGCACAAAACGGAGACGGTGGACTACGCGATTCTTCTCGACGGCGAGCGCACGCTGGTGCTCGACGACGGCGAGGTCCAGTGGCGTCCCGGCGACATCGTGATCGACGTCGGCGCCTGGCACCAGTGGTCCAGCCGCAACGAGGGCGGCGGCCGCGTCGCATTCGACATGATCGCGGCGCGCTTCGTGGACGGGCCCGCAGGCCTCGCGCAAGGCAACGACAGGATCATGCGCGCGGATCCGAACCAGAAGCTACCGCCCGGCGTGAAGCCGGCGCGGCGCATCGTCTGTCTCGATCGCGAAGCAGGGAAATCGTGTCTTTTGAGCGACGGCCCTTCGCCCGACGTGCGCACCGATCCGGCGCGGCCTGGCTTCGCATTGCAGCGCATGTGGGTCACCGAGGGCACGCCCGCGAGGATCGTCCTGGAGACGCTGCACCTGCCGTACGTGCTGGAGCCGCCCGCGGGCGGCTCCGTAATGAATGTCTTTACCTTCCCGCCGGACGCAGCCTGGAAAGGAAAAGTCGGCGCGCCCGAGGTGCAGGCGCACTTCCGTGCAATGGGCTCGCCGCGCGCCTCCACCTATTCGCCGCTCGCGCCGCATCCCTACATGCAGAAGACGCGCATGCTCGATTTCGCCATCGTGCAGGAAGGCGAGATCGTGCTGGTGCTGGATACGCAGGAAGTAAGGCTCGACGCCGGCGATTTCGTGGTGCAGCGCGGCGCCAACCACGCGTGGAGCAATCGTTCCAACCGGCCGGCAGTCGTCGCGATCGCCTCTCACGACGGCGCGTGGTAAGGCAAGGATGAAGGATGAAGGCGGAAGGCGACGGACGGGCGGAGCATCGCGCGCCGGCGGCTGCGCGTCAGCCCGTTAACTGCTTCGCCACCGCGTCGACAATGGGTAGCGTCAACGCGTGCATCTCCTCCGCCGTGAGACTGCTGACGGGGTGGGGCAGCACGACATAGGGGTGACCCTCCATCCCCTTGCCGCGAAACTGGAAATCGGCCGTCTTCCTGAACGCTTCCGTGATGATGACGGTGGCGGGGATGCCGCGTTTTTCGAACTCTACCGTGTCGTGCACACTGCACAACGTGCAGGACCCTCATCCGCCGAGGGCGGCGATGGCGACGTCCACCTCGCGGGCCATCTCGTCCAGCAATGCGTCGGGCGCCAGTTTTGAGTGGTGTTCCTTGTGGCGCACCACGACGCGCGCCACGCCGTAGCGTTCGCGCAGCACGTCCGCCACGGTGTGCAGTATCACGTCCGCCTGCTCCTTGCGGTTGTCGAGCAGCCCCAGCACCTTGCCGGCGAGGTCGGCGGGGCGCGCGGCAGGATTGACCGGGTTCCCGCTTCTGGGCTCGGTCGGATCGATGAATGGCAGTTCGCTTGCCATGAGTACCCTCCTTTCTTCTAAACCTCGAAGATGCCGTGCACGGAGCGGCTCACGCCCGCCCAGCCATGGCAGATCGCGGTGCAGGGTCCCCAGCCGCCGGCCACGATGAGGTGGAGATCCTGCGGGTTTTTGATCGCCGGGATGAAACACTCGTCGTCGTCGGGGTCGACCTCGATCGGCAGCGCCAGCGCCCGCTCGCGCCGCCAGTTGCCGCCGCCCTTCAGGTCCCGCACCTTGCGCCCGGCAAGCTCGCACAGCCTGTGATGCACGTCGGCCCGGCCCATGCCCGCCCGCGTGCAGAGCGTGGCGTGCTCGGGGCTCATCGCGACCACCATGTTGGCCCGGGTGTGCATGTTCCATGAGCCCATCGCGGTCATCGAGTCGGCGATGCCGGTCAGCAGCCGCTGCGGATCGCGGTTCGTGTCGTCGAAAGTGAGGCGCGGACTCTCCACCATCGCGCACGTAATGACGTTATCCTCGGGCGAATATCCGCGCGACACGGCAAGACTTTCCCACGGGCTGTGTTCCGAGTTCTCCGTGACGCATGCGGTGTAGCGCAGGGGGGTGGCGAAGATCGTGGCCGAACCCGCTCCCGGCATGGCGCCGCCGAGGTTGAACAGCATCAGGCGGATCGCGCGCCCGATCGAGGCGTTCGCGCGAAAACCCGGCCCGAAGCAGCCGTTGCCGCCGTGCAGGCCGATCTTCCGCGCGTAGGGCCCGTTGACGATCATCAGCGGCGCGACCCCGTGCATCGTGCCCTGCACGCCGTTCAGGTTGAATTCATCGCGCAGGATGAGCGCAATGCCGCCGAGCACGACCGGCAGGTACTCGGGTTTGCAGCCTGCCATCAGCGCGTGGATCGCGACCGAGCGCACCGTGGCCCTGCCTCTCACCGGCGGAACGGCGCCGATCAGCTCGCCCGGATCGCGGCGCGTGCCGGACAGCATGCGCGCAAGACGCGCCTCGGTCGGAGTGACGACGGGCAGCCCGTCGGACCAGTCCTTTTCGAGGAAGAACTCGAATTCGTCTACAGCGTCCATTTTCCTATGCCCGTCCCTCACGAGTCGTTGACGAGAGAGGGTGACGAACAAAGGTGACAAGAGAGGGTGACGGAAAATGGTGACGAAACGCGCTATGGAGAACATTGGTTCTTCCCGTCACCATTTCACATCACCATTTCTCGTCACTACCTTCCCTCACCTGTTCTCAGAGCATCCGTTCAGAGAGCCAGTCGCAGATATAGTCGGTGCCGACCTGGCGGTTGTCGACCTGGCAGTGTTCCGCGCCCCCTTCTTCGCTGGTGAAGATCCTGAGCGTCTTGTCTTTGGATCCCACCGCGTCGTGGAGCTGGTGCGCGACTTCGCGCGGGGTGAGCTTGTCCTCCTCGCCCCAGAGTATCAGCATGGGACAGGTGATGCGATGGGCGATGCCCGCGAGCGTGAATTTCTTCAGCTTCTCCATTGCGGTCTCCATGTCCGGCATGCCCAGCACCCACGGCAACTGGAAATGCGATGTCGCCACGCTGTTGTGGTCCTTCTTCATCGCCGTCCAGCGCTTTTCCCATACCGCGTGGTAATCGTAGTGCGGGCCCCACGCGATGCACGCGCCGTGGCGCGGTTCGAACGCGGCCGCGCGCGGCGCGTAATAGCCGCCGGCGCTGTAGGCCATGATCGCGACGCGTTTCGGGTCCACGTCCGGGCGCGAGGCCACGTACTCGTAGGCCGCGGTGCCGGGCACTTCGTAGTCGTAGCGCGCCGGGAGGTTGCGCAGCCGCAGCGCTTCACCCTGCCCGGGGCCGTCGATTGCGAGCGTGTGGAATCCCCGGAACGCGAGTTCCAGCCCGGCGAAGAGCACGCTCATCTCCTTGCAGTTGTCGAGTCCGTCGAACAATACGACGGTCGGCGCGCGGCCCTTCGCGACGGAAGACTTGAGAAAATAGGCGGGTAGACCCGTTTGTTCGTACGGCACGTCCACGAACTCGATGCCTGGGCAGCGGCGCTTGAGCCCCTCCTGGTAGCACCTCAACGCCCTGCGATAGATGCCGAGCTTCTGCTCGCCCGGCGGCACCATGCGCTCGCCGGTGTAGTAGTAGTTGCCGGCCCTGAGGTAATAGTTGCCGGCGGTCGCGCTCCGGCCTTCCGCCGCCGCCGCGTCCCCCGCTTGCTCGACCTTCGCCGCAACCCTCGTCCACTCCTCCCACCAGGCTTGCGGTTCGTCGATCCGCTCGTGGAGGCGCTGCACTACCCAGTCGATCTCCCCCAACGCGACAGCACCGTATGGCGCCATGCCCTTGGTGACGAGCGTCGCGTTCGACCACTGATATTGCGTAGGGAAGCTGTGGATCCAGTTGCCGGAGTAGACCATGTGCGCTTCCCGGTGATCCGGCGCGGCGGCTACACGTTCGCCGGGGCACGTTCTTCCACCGCGTAGACGTCGGTGATGGTGCGCAGGCCCTTGAACTCGATCGCGTTGCCGCAGCCGTCACTTACCGTCATCAGCATCTGCTCGCGCACCGTGCCCTTCTGCTGGATCTTGGGCCGGTTGATGAACTCGGAGCCGTGCTTAACCAGGCGGTCAGCGGTCCTCTCGAAATCCTCGAGCGGCATGACGACGCCGAAGTGGCGCAGTGGCGTCTCTCCCGCTTCACCGATCTTCGCGCCTTTCGCGCCGACGACCTCGTCGGGGGCGAGGTGGGCGACGATGTGATGCCCGAAGAAATTGAAGTCCGCCCGCTTCGGGAGTTTCCGCCCCTCCGGGCACTGCAGCACCTCGCCATAGAACTTGCGCGCGCGGTCGAGATCATTCACGGCGAAGGAAAAGTGAAAAAGAGTCTTCAGCCTGCTTTCGGTCATGGCGCTCCTCCGATCGGTGTTGGGGTCCGTGACGGATGCTACACAGGGGCATGCGCACGCGCAAGGTCAATTGCGACTCCGCAGTCGGCTAGAATGCGTACTGCTCACACAGGGGGCGATCGCCATGACGCAGACGGCATTGAGGGTCGGATTGATGGTGCCGGTCAACAACACCACGATGGAGCGCGAGCTTCCGGCATGGCTGCCGGCGGGCAGCACGTGCCGCAGGATCGGCATTCC
>JACQGN010000244.1 GCA_016199545.1 Betaproteobacteria bacterium
AGTTAAATGACCCCCGGCAAAGCCGGGGGCTTATTGGGTGAGCGCCTCAAAGGCGCCCACACCCCGTGAGCCGCCTGAAGGCGGCGCATAATCGGCTCCTTCCCCCTTGACGGGGGAAGGTTGGGATGGGGGTGATACGCAACGCGATGCATAACTTCGACTTCTCACCCCCACCCTAGCCCTCCCCCATCAAGAGGGAGGGAATGACTGTTCCACCCACCAGCATGTCTCTACCGTCGTATAGGTCAAACCTTGCGGAGTCCCCCGGCAGATCCGGGGGTTTACCTCACCGAATCACGAATCACGAAGTACGAACGGAGTAAACGATGAAAGCAGTTGTGCTGCGGGAACATGGCGCCCTCGACAAGCTGCAATACGTCACTGACTTTCCCGACCCGGTCGTCACCGAAGGCCATGTCGTCATCCGGGTGCGGGCGACCTCCTTCAATTACCACGACGTCTTCACCGTGCGCGGGATGCCGGGCATCAAGGTGCCGATGCCGATGATCATCGGTCTCGACCTCGCCGGCGAGATCCTGGAGATCGGACCGGACGTCACCGGGTGGAAAGCGGGCGATCGCGTGCTGGTCAATCCGCTCAACCGGGCAAAGGGATTGATGGGCGAGATGATGCACGGGGGACTCGCCGAAAAATGTCTCGTCGCGCAGCACCAGTTGATCCGCATGCCCGATGGCGTGAGCTTCGAGGCCGCCGCGTCTCTGCCCGTCGCCTACGGCACCGCGCATCGCATGATCGTCACCCATGACACGATTCAGAAGGGCGAAAAAGTGGTGGTGCTGGGCGCCAGCGGCGGCGTAGGCACCGGCTGCGTGCTCCTTGCCAAATTGCGGGGCGCGGAAGTCATCGCCTGCGCGAGCAGCGCCGACAAAATCGAACGGCTGAAGGCGCTGGGCGCGGACCACGTCATCAACTACAGGGAAGTCGATTTCTCGAAGTGGGCGATCGAGAAGTTCGGCAAGCCGCAGCGGCGCACCTACGAAGGCGGTGTGGATGTCGTCATCAACTTCACCGGCGGCGATACCTGGGCGCCGACGCTGCGCTGCGTGAAGCGCGGCGGCAAGATCCTGGTCTGCGGGGCAACCGCGGGCTACGATCCCAAGGAGGACCTGCGCTACATCTGGAGCTTCGAGCTGAAGGTCATCGGCTCGAACAGTTTCTACGACGAAAACCTGGTCGCCCTGATGGACATGATCCAGGATGGCCGAATGAAGCCGGTCATCGACGAAGTGCTGCCGCTCGAGCGCGCGGTGGACGGCCTGCGCATGATCGAAAACCGGAACGTTTTCGGCAAAGTCGTCGTGACGCCGTGACGCCAAGAGATGAGTGATGGGCCACGGCTCAAAACTCACTGAGCTTTCACCAGCGGATTCACCACCGCCAGGTCCGGGAACCGCCCAAAATCGCGGTCGGCCGACCATAATTCTCTAACCCCGTGTTGCGCGCACAACGCCGCAATACGCGCATCGTGAACCCTTGGCCCCGTGACTTTTCCCGCGAGCAATACATCGCGCAGCCGCATCCAATGCAGTTCGGTTTCCGCCAGGAGTACCAGCGTTGGCGACTCCAGCCACGCCTCGACCTGGTCGATTGCGGCAGCAAGCGTGCTGGGCGGAACGAATATTCGAGGGTGGGTCACGATCGCGAGAAATTCGTGAACGCAGGGCCACGGAATTGCCCACGTTTCCCGGCCCTCGGCCAATTCGCCCATCCGGCGATACGCGGTTTCGTGCGAGTCGGAGTCCTCCCGGTGCGCATAAACGAGGATGTTGGTGTCGACCGCGATCACCCGCCGCGTCCCTCATAAGCCAATTCTCGCAGTCGGGTCCAGTCGCCCGCCCTTGCTTCGGCGCTGAGCCCCTTCCCCTTGAAGGTCGCCCTGCGCAGCCGGAAGCGCTCGCGCCGCTTGCGTTGCGCGATCACATGGCGCAGCCCCTGCTCGACCAGCGTCCGGAGCGTGGTGTCCTCTCGGGCGGCGGTCTTTTTCGCCTCTTTCAGCAACGCATCGGAAATCTCGATCGTGGTCTTCATATGGCTGCCCATATTCCAGGGTATGGCTGACTGTAGCACCACGCCAACTTGCCGGTCAAATTTTGTCATCGGCGACAGGCGGCGAAAGCCTCGATGTAACATCAGGGCTTCAGAGCGTACAATCTCAGCCATGCTTCGTTTGCCCGCTTTCCCGTCCGTCGCGCAATGACGATTTCCCGGCCCGAGCCGCGCGGTTATCCGGGCAATCTCGGGCGGCTCTTCGCCGAGCATGCGCGTGCGGCGCGGCCGGCGATCATCGATCTGGGCGATCCTGCCTCGCCCCGGGAGGTGAGTTTTCGCGAACTCGACGCGGCGTGCAATGCCGCCGCGCGCGGGTTGGTCAAGGCCGGGCTGAGACCCGGAGACCGCATCGGCATTCTCTCTTCCAACCGCATCGAGTTCGTCGTCACGCTGCTCGGTGCGATGCGCGCCGGCGTGGTGCCGGTGCCGGTCAACATCAAACTCGCCACGGAAACGATCCACTACATCCTGCGCGACGCGGGAGCGCTGCTTGTGTTCGTGGAATCCGGCCTGCGCCATCATTGCCTGCCGGGGCTCAAAGTCGTCGAATTCAGCGCGGGATTCGAGCAGTTTCTCGATCCTGGTCCATTTGACGCGTTCGACCCGGCGCCGAATTCGATCGCGATCCAGCCCTACACCTCCGGTTCCACCGGCCGTCCCAAGGGCGTGCTGCTCGGTCACTACGGGCAGAACTGGAGCCGGCTGATCCTCGCGCATACGCGCGGCACGACCGAACACGACGTGATCCTGGTGGCCGCACCGCTCTATCACAAGAATGCGCTCAACGCGATCAAGCAGGGGCTCACCGCCGGCGCTGCGTTGCCACTGCTGCCGCAATTCGATGTCGAGCGCTACATCGAAGCCATCGGGCGGTATCGCTGCACTGTAATCTCGGGCGTGCCGACGATGATGTCGATGCTGCTCGCGCGCAAGGATCTGCTCTCCCGCATCGACACTTCTTCCGTGCGCACGGTGATGATGGGCTCGGCGCCCTCCTCGCCTCAGTTGCTGAGGGAATTGCGCGCGCACTTTCCGAATGCCGAGCCGCTGGTGGTCTACGGCGTGACCGAGGGCGGCCCGGTGCCGCTCGGCCCGCACCCGGAAGGCAAGCCGCGTCCAACCGGGTCGCTCGGCGCGCTCTATCGGGGCACCGAGGCAAGACTCGTGGACGGCGCCGGTCCCGACGAGGGCGAACTCGTGCTGAAAAACCCCGGCCTGCTGCTCGGTTATCACAACCTGCCTGAGGAAACCGCGAGACGGCTGCAAGAGGGGTGGTACTACTCCGGGGACGTCTGCCGCCGCGATGCGGACGGTTTCTACTATTTCGTGGGGCGCACCGACGACATGTTCGTCTCCGGCGGCGAGAACATCTTTCCGATCGAGGTCGAGTCGTTGCTCGAACGCCATTCCGCCGTCCACCAGGCTCACGTGATGCCCTTCGACCACGAATTGAAGGGCCGGGTGCCGTATGCTTTCGTCGTGCTCCGCGAGGGCGCCCGCGCGACCGAAGAGGATTTGAAACAGTTCGCGCTCGCCAACGGCCCGGCCTACCAGCACCCACGGCGCGTATTTTTCCTTGAGCAGTTGCCGCTCGCCGGCACCAACAAGATCGATCAGAAGCAACTACGGAAGTGGGTTGCCGGCGGCGCCGTGACGAGTGACAGGTAGCGTGCGCGACAGGACAACGACTGGAGTACGTGCATGAGCGAACAAGCGATCGGGATCGAAAAACTGCAGCAACTCATCACCCGAGGGCCGTTCAACCGCTGGCTGAACTTCACCGTGCTGGCGAGCGATGACACCGGCCTCGAGGTGAAGGCGGCCTGGCGCGAGGACTGGGTGGTCAACCCCGACCGCCGTTACACCCACGGCGGGATCCTGTCAGCAATCATCGATGTCGCCGCGGATTACGCCATTGCCGCGAAGCTCGGACGCCCGGTGCCGACCATCGACCTGCGCGTGGATTTCCATAAAGCGGCGATGCCCGGCGATCTCACAGCCAAAGCGCGCGTCGTGCGCATGGGCAGCCAGTACTCGACCGCCGAGGCAAGCGTCTACGATCTGGAAGGCTCATTGGTCGCGAGCGGCCGCGGCACGTACTTTACGGCCCAGCCGAAGTAGGAAGGGCGTGACTGTTGCGGCGTGTCTGGTGCGGCGTGACTGGTGCGGCGTGACTGATGCGGCGTGACTGATGCGGCGTGACTGGTGCGGCGTGACCGATGCGGCGTGACCGATGCGGCGTGACCGATGCTGATACGATATGGCTATGAGCCCCCCAAGGAAGCAGCCTCGTGCGCGGAAAAAGCGCCTGATCGTCGCCATGACCGGCGCCACCGGCTCGATCTACGGGCTGCGGCTGCTCGAATCGCTGCGCGCGCTGGGCGGCTGGGAGACCCACCTCATCGTATCGGATGCCGGCATGCTCAACGTCTGGCAGGAATACCACCTCGCGCGCAAGGACATCCAGAAGCTCGCCGACGTGGTGCATAACGTGCGCGATGTGGGCGCGTCGATTGCGAGCGGCTCATTCATCACCGCCGGCATGGTCGTCGCTCCGTGCTCGATGAAGACTCTGGCCGCCGTCGCCCACGCCTTTGCCGACAACCTCATCACGCGCGCGGCGGACGTGGTGCTGAAGGAGCGGCGGCGGCTGGTGCTGATCACCCGCGAAGCCCCGCTCAACCTCGCCCATATCCGCAATATGGCGGCCGTGACGGAAATGGGCGGCGTCATCTTCCCGCCGGTTCCCGCCTTCTACAGCCGCGCCAAAACCATAGACGACCTGGTCAACCACACCGTCGGCCGCGTGCTCGATCTCTTCGGCGTCGAACATGAGGCGATCAAGCGCTGGCAGGGCATGAAACACGACATCGAGAAGGACTGACGCGGTGTCGCGCGATTGCGTTACCAGTTCGTCCGTGTCGTCGCGAGGAGGCGCGCCGACGCGGCGATCTCGCGGCCGGCCGCGGCACGTCGCTTGCGACGGGATTGCCACACTACGTTCGCAATGACAGATCATGCATGCACGTAGCCGACAGGCGGCATGGGAATGCCGCCCCACAACTTCCGGAGTGCGCGTCTAGAACATGTACGAGAACGAGGATTTCCGCGGGTTCCTGGAGCGCCTGCGCGCGGAAAAGGAGCTCACCGACATCCGGCAACCGGTGGATATCCGCCATATCGCGACCCTGGTCGATCAGGCGGAGACGGCTCTCCACTTCCACAACGTGATCGGCTACGACATGCCGGTCGTGTCGGGCATCATCCGTTCCAGCCGGCGCGCGAGCCTTTCGTTGGGCTGCGAACGGTTCTCCGAGATCGAATACAAGCTCCAGCAGGGCCTGGACCATCCGATCCCCCCGAAGTACGTCGAGACCGCCCCAAACAAGGAAACGATCGAGGTCGACGGCGCGGTGGACCTGTTCCGCCTGCCGATTCCGATGTCCTCGATCTACGACGGCGGCCCCACGATCACCGCCGGCGTGGTGATCGCCCGCGACCCGGAGCACGGCATCAATTCCGGCATGTACCGCTTCATGGTCAAGGAGCGCAACCTCACCGGTATCGATATCGTCACCCCCAACAACATGCGGCTCTTCGCCCAGCGCGCCTACGAGGCCGGACGCCCCTGCCCGATCTCGATATCCATCGGCACGCATCCGTTCGAGATCATGGGCTCGGGCTTCCGCGCCCCGCTCGGCGTGGACGAGATGGGCATCGCCGGTGGCATCCGCGGCGCCGCGGTCCGGCTGACCCAGTGCGAAACCATCGACATGCCGTGCATCGCCGACGCCGAGATCGTGCTGGAGGCGGAAATCCTGCCCACCGGCTGGAGCCATCCCGAAGGCCGCTTCGGCGAGTTCACGCGTCTCATGGGCGGGCTGCACTGGAACCCGCTGGTCAAGGTAAAGGCGATCACCCGGCGCAAGGACGCGATCTACTACGCGCTGCACATGCCGTGGGAGAACACCTGGCTCGCCGCGCCGACGCGCTACACGTCGCTGCGCCACGCGTTGAAGAGCGCCGGCATCCAGGTGAAGGACATCAACGTGACGCTCGG
>JACQGN010000022.1 GCA_016199545.1 Betaproteobacteria bacterium
GTAGGTGAGATAGCTGCGCTCCTTGCCGAGCACGATCAGGTTCTTCAGCCGCATGCGCCGCGCCTCGGCATCGGCCGGCGACAGTTCGCGCAGTTCGAATTCCTTGACGAGCGCTCTCTCGCGCGCGGTCAACTTCTCACGCCGGCCCGGTTTGCCCTTGGCGTCGGGGCGCATCTTGGCCAGCAGTTGCTGCTTGGCAAGCGCTTTGGTAAGCGCGGCCTTGTCGAGCTTCTGGGCCTTGCCCAGCACCTTCTTGGCGGCGGCCTTGACCCGTGCCAAGCGCTTGTCCTTCTGCGCAGCCCCGTCTCTCACGCGCGGCGCCACCCGCGCCTTGGCCTGCGCCCGGACGTTGGGGGACGGACGTGGGCGGGCGGCGGTCTTCTTCGGGCGCAGGTGCTTTACCTTTGCTTTGGTCGCGCTGGATCCGGCCCGCTTGGCCGCAGCCTTGCTCCGGGCAACGGTTTTCGCCTTGACCTTGGATACTTTCCTGGGCTTTGCCATGAATGGGTTCCCGCCGAGAATTTGCAATGAAAAACTGTTAATTATACCTTAGACCCGGGCCGTCCTGCCGATGAGACATCCTATCCAACTGCTTGTGCCATAGACGATTTTCGCCAGCCCTGGCGTGCCGCAAAGATGGATATGGGGCCCGTGCCGGACATGTCAAGCGCTGGCCGCTAAAGCGGTGGACGAACAATGACACCCGCCGCGCCCTTTAGTTCAGCAAGCCGCCGCGAAATCTCCTGAAACCGCAGACGCTGGTGTTCGTCGCCGACTCCCGTGGTGGAAAGCCGGGCGTACTCGCTTTCCACGCGCCTGAGCTCCAGCTGCGCAAACGTGCCATTCAGATCGGCCAACGCAGCGTCATCATTACCCGCCGCGGCCAGTATCTCTCCCCCCACATCCTCGTATACCCTGGCAAATACGGAGTCCCGCGTGGCTTCAAACAACGCCGCGAGGGAAGCGGTCTTGCTGGCCCGGAGCAGGTCCACCAGAGTTGCGACCGGTGCCAGCTCGGAATCCGAGTCAAGCAGTGTCCGCTGGTCTTCCGAAATCGCCACGGCGAGGCCTGGATTTCCGAGCAGAATGCGCAACAACCGCCGCGACAGTGGCTGCGGCAGCGGGCGCGGCGACCGTCCCTCCGGCGGCTGCGTCTTGCTTGCCAGCGGGATCAGTTCACACAGCCGCTCCACCTCGTCCGGGGCCATGCGTGCCATCTCGGCGACCTCCCGCACGATCTGCATCCGAAGAGCGTTGGCCTTTATTTGCCGGAGGAGAGGTTTCGCCTGGTGCAGGAAGGTCGCCCTGCCCTCCGCCGTCTGAAGATCGGCGCGATGCGCCAGTCCTTGCAGCAGAAACTTCGACAGTGGCAGGGTGCCCGCGAGAAGCGCCGCGAATGCCGCGTTGCCACCGGACCGCACATAGGTGTCGGGGTCTTCCCCCTGCGGCAGAAACAGAAATCTCACCTGCTTGCCGTCCACGAGTTGCGCGAGGCTGTTCTCCAGCGCGCGCCACGCCGCGCGCCGACCCGCGTCATCACCGTCGAAACAGAACACGATCTCGTCGGCCTGTCGCAGCAGTTTCTGCACGTGCAGAGGCGTAGTCGCCGTCCCCAGTGTCGCGACGGCATACTCGATGCCATGCTGCGCCAGTGCGACCACATCCATGTATCCTTCGACCACCACGACGCGACCGGCCTCGCGTATGGCACGGCGCGCCTGATACAGGCCGTAGAGCTCGCGCCCCTTCTCGAAGATTGGCGTCTCGGGTGAATTGAGGTATTTCGGCGAGTTGCGGGATGCCGAGTCCGCACCCGCGCCCTTCGCAGAGTCGGCGTCCTCTCCGGCCAGCACGCGTCCGCCGAAACCGATCACGTTTCCGCGCACATCCACGATCGGAAACATGATGCGGTCGCGGAACACATCGTAGCGCCGGCCTTCCTCATTCTCCTTGACCAGTCCGGCGGCAACCAGAGCCTTGGACGCGTACTCCGGAAACGCCGCTGCCAGATTCTGCCAGCCGTCAGGCGCATAACCCACGCCGAAGCGCCTGGCGATATCACCCGACATGCCGCGTTTGCGGAGGTAGTCGATGGCGTGCGTGGCGTCCTTCAGCTGCGCCCGGTAGAACTGCGCGGCCTTGAGCAGCACCGCATGGAGGTCCTCCCCGGCCTCGGACCGGCGCTGCTGCTCCTCGGAACGGATCTCGGGCACCTGCATGCCCGCGTTCTGCGCGAGCTGCTTCACGGCATCCACGAAACCCAGGCCGTTGTACTCCATTACAAAGCCGATGGCAGTGCCGTGCGCGCCGCAGCCGAAGCAGTGATAGAACTGCTTGGAGGGACTGACCGTAAACGACGGGGTCTTTTCGTTGTGGAAGGGGCAGCACGCAGCGTAGTTCGCGCCTGCGCGCTTCAGTTTGACGTAGCGGTCGACCACGTCGACGATATCGACCCGGTGCAGTAGATCCTGGATGAACGACTGCGGGATCATTGCAAGAAGGCGTAGCTTGTGACCGGCGATGCGCGACGGGTGTCCCGCTTCAACCCACAGTATAGAACCTTCTGGCTGCGCCCCGGGTGCGGCAAAATCGGCCCGTTCGCTAACCGGCCAACCTCGCCTGCACCAGCGTAGATTCCCTGGACATGTTGGAGCGGCACGCCCCGAACTCGGTCATCAGCTCGTTAGCTTGGACTTGACCAATGCCGACACTTTTCCCATATCGGCACGGCCGGCGAGCTTCGCTTTGAGCGCCGCCATTACCCGGCCCATGTCCGTGGGACCCGCAGCACCGGTGTCGCTCATGGCGGCCACAACGGCAGCCGCAATTTCCGCGTCAGATAACGCCTGTGGCATGTATGCCTGCAGCACCTCGAGCTCGAACTTCTCCGCGTCCGCCAGATCCTGTCGCCCACCCTTCTCAAACTGGGCGATCGAATCGCGGCGCTGCTTCAGCATCTTGTCGATCACCGCGATGATGTCGCCGTCGGCCAGTTCCTTGCGCTCGTCAACCTCGCGCTGCTTGAGCGCGGCCAGCAGCAACCGCAGCGCGTCGCGACGCCGCGCGTCACCCGCGCGCATCGCGGTTTTGAGATCGTCATTGATGCGGGGCTTCAGGAGCACGTGAAACGTGAATGGTGAAATGTGAAACGAAAAACACGTTCCGCGAAAGGCGCGAACCTACCTTTCACGTTTCACATTTCACTTTTCACGGAATCAGTACAGCTTGGGCGGCAGCAACTGCGAGCGCAAGCGCTTGTGGTTACGCTTGATCGCGGCGGCGAGCTTGCGCTTGCGCTCCGAGGTGGGCTTCTCGTAATACTCACGGGCCCGCAGTTCGGTGAGCAGGCCGGTTTTTTCCACGGTGCGCTTGAAGCGGCGCAACGCGACCTCGAACGGTTCGTTTTCCTTGACGCGGACTGTCGGCATGTAACCCCTGATGGCGTGGAGAAAACTTGTATTATATCAAGCTTCAAGCTGTTTTTGTAGGGTTACGGAAGCGCGTTCGATGGGCAGGCCATGTTGATCCTCGGGATAGAGACATCCTGCGACGAGTCGGGCGTCGCGCTCTACGACACGGATCGGGGTTTGCTCGGCAACGCTCTCTACTCCCAAGTCTCGCTGCACGCGGATTATGGTGGTGTGGTTCCGGAGCTTGCATCCCGCGATCATGTGCGCCGGGTGCTTCCGCTCACCCGCGATGTCCTGGTTCAATCCGGCCGCTCGATCGGGGATCTGGGGGCCGTGGCGTACACCCAAGGCCCCGGCCTCGCCGGTGCGCTGCTGGTGGGAGCCAGCATTGCGCACGGTCTCGGCTACGCGCTGCGAATTCCCGCGGTGGGGATCCACCATCTCGAAGGCCACTTGCTGTCCCCGCTGTTGTTTACGCCAGCCCTGCGCTTTCCGTTCGTCGCCCTGCTGGTTTCGGGCGGCCACAGCCAGTTGATGCGGGTCCGCGGCATCGGCCAGTACGAGCTGCTGGGCGAAACGCACGACGACGCCGCCGGGGAGGCGTTTGACAAGACCGCCAAGCTCCTCGGCCTCGGCTACCCGGGAGGGCCGGCGCTCGCAAGGCTCGCCGATGGCGGAAGACCCGGCCGCTTCAACCTGCCGCGGCCGATGCTCGAACATATGGAAAGGACGGGCGATCTCAACTTCAGTTTCAGCGGGCTCAAGACGGCAGTAGTGACCCTCTTCAACCGGCAACCGCTCGATGCCATTGAACGCGCCGACCTTGCCGCCGAGTTCCAGTGTGCCATCGTCGAGGTACTGGCGCGCAAGGCCCTTGAAGCACTGCGCCAGACCGGTCTCACGCAGCTGGTAGTCGCAGGCGGCGTTGGCGCGAACCGCCTGCTGCGAGAACGGCTCGCCGCCGGCGGCCGGCGCAGCGGCTACGACGTGCATTATCCGCCGCTTGAATTCTGCACTGACAACGGGGCGATGATTGCATTCGCCGCTGCGCTGCGAATGCAACAGGACCCAGGATTCAGGATTCAGGATTCTGCGAAAGACGGTTTTACCGTCAGGCCGCGCTGGGATCTGGAAGAGTTGAAGGCAGCTTCATCAGCGCTCAGCCGATCCTCTTGAATCCTGAATCCCGGCTCCCGGATCCTGCCTGCCGATCCGCCCTTCCCTGCCCGCGAGCAGGTTGCGGATGTTGCTGCGATGGCGCAGGATCAGGAGCAGCGACACGACACCCACCGCATAGGTATAGGCGTGCGCCCCATACAGCAAGAAACAGAAAAAGGGCATGAACACCGCGGAAATCAGGGCTGCGAGCGACGAGATGCGGAAGATCAACGCGATGATGATCCACGTCGCAGCCGCTCCCGCAGCGAGGTAATGGTTGAACGCAAGTAACACGCCGAGCGCGGTGGACACGCCCTTGCCGCCCTCGAAGCGGAAGAAAACCGGGTACATGTGACCCACCACGACCGCTACCGCGGCGAGTGCGCTGACGGTTTCGACGGACCCCGGCGGAGCGAACCGCCCAGCGATGAAAACGGCGAGCCAGCCCTTGGCCCCGTCACCCAGCAGCGTGAGCGCCGCCGCGGCCCTGCGCCCGGTGCGCAGCACGTTGGTCGCGCCCGGATTGCCGGAGCCGTAGGTACGCGGATCAGGGAGCCCGAAGGCGCCGCTCACGATCACGCCAAACGAGACGGATCCGAGGAGGTACGCGGCCGCCGCGAGTAATAGTGTCGCCAATCGTTTTCACCTACAATGTGCGCCCATTCTATCCGAAGCATGCGCCCCTCCCGATAAATGGACATCATTTTCATCTCCGAGCTGCGCATCGAAACGCTGATCGGCGTATACGAATGGGAAAGACGCGCACCACAGACGATTCAACTCGACGTTGAGGTTGGGCTCCCCGGCCGGCACGGCCTCCGCAGCAATCAGCTGCGGGACACCATCGATTATGCCGGTATCGTCACGCGCATCGAACAGTTGTTTCGCGACGAGCATTTCCCGCTGCTGGAAAACGCTGCGGATGCCGTAGCCGGTGCGATCCAGGAGGAGTTTGGCGCGCCATGGGTCAAGGTCGCGATCGCCAAACTCGCGCCGCTGCGCAACGTAAAACGACTTGGCGTCGTGATCGAACGCGGCAGCAGACAGTAGGTGAACCGCGGCATGGCTCGTGCCGCTTGATGCGCATGCGCTGACGCCGGGGCCAGCGCTCGCGACTACTCGCGGCGCGGTCCCGCTTTCTGTGCAGGCCGGTCTTCCGGTCGCGCGCGATCGCCGTTTTTCTTCGCGTCCCGCGCCTGAGGGGGTGGCGCCGGCGGAGCGGGCCGCTGTGCTGGCGACGGCTTCTGCACTCCGGGTTGCTGCTGCGGTCCGGGTTGCGCACGCGGCGGAGCATCTGCCCTTGCGCGATTACGTGTGCCTTCCGGTTTGGCCGGCGGCGGTGGCCGTGGCGCACGGGCCGCAGGCGGCGCGGACGGCGGCGGCGCGGGCTTGCGCACGTCACGATCGACTATTGGCCGCTTCGACACGTCCGGCGGTTGCGCCCGCGCCTTACGCTCCTGCTGGGGCCTCGCCTGCGGTTGCGGAGATTTCTCGTCCCGTTCGCGCCCCTTCGCGCGCTCTGTCTGTTGCGGTGGACGTTGTGCGTCGACTGGTGACGGCACACCCTGGACCCTGTCACGCGGACTGATGACGCGAACACGCGGGCGCCGCTCGTCCTGGGTAACACCCGCCGGAGCGCGATCGCCCTTGTCCGTTCTCGTCCGGGCATCACGCGCGGCGGCCGGTGGTGGAGTCGCCGCAAACACCTCGCGAGAAGTTGCCGCCCGCGGCGGTCTTGGCCCGGAACGGGACGGAGCAAAGCTCGTCCTGTCCGGCGCGCCGACCGGCGCGGCGCTCATGACTGGCGCGGCACTGAGCGCCTGGGGCGGCGCTCTGACGTGTACCACCGGCTTCGCAGACGCGAACACATCGCGCCGCGTCACCGTGACACCCGAAGGCGCGCGCCGATTGGCATACCTGACATTGGTGACTCTCGTGTACTGGTTGGTAATGCTGTGGATGTTCGTGACGTTGATGTTGTGTACGTGCGCAATGTTCACGTTCCGCACGTATGTCGGGGTCACCCGATACCAAGGGATATAGGGCTCACGCCAGCCGAGCGGCACCCAGGCCACCACAGGCGCGGAACCGATTCCTATCGAAACCGAAAAATCCGAACCTCCGATGAACGCGACCAGCGCAGGGGCATACACCGGCCGCACGGCGACGGGGCCCGGCGCCCATGCCCAATAGCTTCCAACCCATATCCAGCGTCCGTAGTGGAACGGAGCAAAACCCCAAGGCATGCTGTCCACCCACGTCCAACCCCATGGCGAGACCCATACCCAGTGGCCATGCCGATATGGGGCCCAGCCTACCGGTACGCCGGACGGCACCCAGACCGATCCGTATTCCGGCACGGTGCGCCACGCGCCGTAGTCGTCGAGATCCTCATAGCCGGTCATGTAGGGTGACACATAGCGCGTCGAGGCAACGCGATCCTCCCGCCGGTCGCGCGCTGCAGCCCAGCGGTCGAACTCGTCCAGGGGGGGCGTCGAGGCAATGTCGTAGCTCACGGGATCCGTACCCGCGATCCTTGCCTGCTGGTCCGCCCGAACGGGGAAACGCAGTTCACTCGTCAATACCTCGGCGCGGCCGCTGTACACGCTCACGGTTGTTTCGGCGCCGGACGGATCGACGCTGATCCGGTAGCTGCCGGGCTGATCCAGAATCACCGCGCCGTGCGGTGTGTCGACCTCGAACACTTCGTCCGCCGAGAGCCTCCGCAGGCGCACGTTGACGCTGCCTTGACCGAGACCGAGCTGGATGCCGCGGTCATCGATATTGAGCACGTGAAGGCTGGTTTGCTCCGACAGCCGGATCGCAGTGGAGCCGACGTGCATTTCGGCGCGCCCGCCGGCGTCGGCCCAGAGACGGTCACCGGTAGTAATCGGGCGGTTGAGCAGGGCTGCCGTCCAATCATTGCTTGCTTCCGCCGGCGCGAACGACACCGCGCCGGAAATGTGGTTGAGCCGCCCCACCTGTGACGGCGGGTCGGCCGCGAATGCCGGCGTCGCGAAAAACGCCAGTGCAAGCATGGCGAATGTCTTCAGCGTTTTCATGGTCAACTCCTGAAGCGAATGCGCGGTTGAGCGCGCCTTCAACCGATAAGACAGCCTGCCATGGCACCGGTTTCGCGAAGTTTGCAGCTGTTGGTGTTTCTTACAACTTGTTACAGGCGCGCTATGGGAACAACGCATCCCGAAACCGGCTATGCGGAACGCATGTTCAAAGCGCACATACGAGGAATGTTGCACAGACTGCGATTCATCGTTGCGATCAACGCATCCGGTATGCGCTTGCCTTACCTGTCGCGTTTAGCGGAGGCTTCCGACCCTCATCTGCCCGAGCTCACCCCCTCGGATGATGTCTGGCATGGAGCTGTTTCAGGCGCTCGCGCGCGACGTGGGTGTAGATCTGCGTCGTCGAAATGTCGGAGTGCCCGAGGAGTAGTTGCACGACGCGCAGGTCCGCGCCGTGATTGAGCAGGTGCGTCGCGAACGCATGGCGCAAAGTGTGAGGTGAGATCGGGCGCTTGACGCCCGCCTTCGCCGCGTAGCGCTTGATGAGATGCCAGAACATCTGGCGCGTCATCGCGCCGCCGCGCGTCGTCACGAACAGGTCGTCGCTCAGGCGGCGGCTGAGCAGCGCCGGACGCCCTTCCTTCAAATAACGCCTGATCCAGGCAAGTGCCTCTTCCCCGATCGGCACCAGCCGCTCCTTGGAGCCCTTGCCGATTACGCGCACCACTCCCATGTCCTGGCTCACCTGCGTCACCTCGAGCGTGACCAGCTCAGAGACTCGCAGCCCGCTCGCGTAGAGGGTCTCCAGCATCGCACGGTCGCGAAGCCCATGGGGCGTCTGCGTGCGGGGCGCAGCGAGCAGATCCTCCACGTCCTGCTCGGTAAGACTCTTCGGCAGCGAACGCGGCAGCTTCGGCGCATCGATGTTGAGGGTCGGATCCGTGGTGATCCGACCCTGCCGGAGCGCGTGGCGGTAAAAGCGCTTGAGGCAGGATAGGAGGCGGGCGGCGCTCGATGCGCGGGTCTTCCGTCTGAACTGGTGGCCGAGATAATCCTGGATGTCAGCGTGGCCGGCCGCGATCAGGACCTTGCCGTGCCGTGCCTGCAGCCACGACGCAAACTGGGTCAGATCGCGCCGGTAGCTGTCGAGCGTATTGCGCGCGAGCCCGTCTTCCAGCCACAGTGCGTCGCAGAACTCGTCTATGAGGTCCGACGATTTCATGGTAGTGGGCGATGGGTGGTGAGTAATGGGCGCAAAGCTCTTCTTTCCCTCGCATTACCCATTACCCATCTCCCATTACCGCTGCAGCACACTCGTGCCGCAGGAGCCAGCGCTTGACGTCGAGCGGGAAACCTCTGCGCGCATGCATGAAGCCGCCCAGTCCGTTTGATGCCAGCACACGGTGGCATGGAATCACGATCGGAATGCGGTTCGCGCCGCATGCACCGCCCACCGGGCGTGGGGCGGTCTCGAGCCGGCGCGCGATCTCGGCGTAGGTCAGCGTGCTGCCGGCGGGGATCGCCCCGATCTCACGCCACACGCGGCACTGAAAGGGGGTACCGCAATAGTCGAACGGCAGGTCGAAGCGGAAGTCCGGATCATCCAGATAGCGCTCGAACTGGTGGCAGGCGCGTGCGGCAAGTCGATTGAGCGGCGCGAGCGTTGCCGCGCCGCGTGGCAGATACTCGATGCCGATCAGCCGCTCCGTCGTCGCGCGCACGCCCAGCACCGCGAATGGCGCGGGATACCTGGCCTGGTAGGTTTCGAGCATGCGTCCGCACTCCTCAGTGGCGCGTCATCGCGTCAGGTTACCGCGGCGGGTCGCGATTCGTCCTTGCGCAGCTTCTGTGTCACCGCCACCACGACCGGCGCGATTCCAATATAGTCGAACAATGCTTGCGGGTAAACCAGGGCGAGGCCGGCGATGATCAACAGCCAGCACTCGAACGCAAGGGTCTTCTTGAGCAACCAGCCCTGCATGCCGCCGGCGGGTGCGCCGACGCCGATCATGGCGGTGATCGAGACCAGTGCGATGTCGGCGACCGAGGCATTGGCAGCGCCTTGAACGATCCTTGTAACTACAGGTTGAGTCCCAGCGGGTCGAGCACGAATATGAGCGGCACGAGGACCGCCGGCATGGTGGGACCAGCTAAAATCCTCGCGCACGCTGGTGTATTCTGTCTGTTTTGTTCGGACGCACAGGCATGACCCCTGCTCCCGGCGTTGACCCGCATCGCCTCATCGACTTCGCCAGCGCCGTGTACCAGAGCGCGGGCGTTCCCGCCGCCGATGCGCGGCTCATCGCTGACACGCTGGTGCAGGCGGATCTGTGGGGCCACCAGTCACACGGAGGGCTGCGTCATGCTGCTCACAACCAACGGCGGGCCCGCGATGGCGCCGTGGGGCGGGCGCCGGAAGATCATCGGCACCAATCCCTGGTCGGTTGCCGCGCCCGCCGGGAGCCGGGCGCCGTTCGTGGTGGACATGGCGACCACCGGCGTGGCGCGCGGAAAAATCTATCTCGCCCGCAACAAGCGCCTGCCGATCCCGCTGGGCTGGGCGATCAATTCGGCGGGCGAGCCGACCACCGACCCGCAGGAAGCGATCGACGGCATCATCCTGCCGATGGCCGAGCACAAGGGTTACGCCATCGCGGCAATGGTGGATATGCTTGCCGGCGTATTGACGGGCAGCGGATTCCTCACCGCCGTGCACAGCCCGTACCAGACCGCCGACGAAGTCTTTTATCCCGGCGAAATCGAGGCGCGCAACGACGCCCGCAATCGAAAGGAAGGCATCCGGTTTCCGGAGGACACGCTCGCCGACTTGAAGCGGGTCGCGCGGGAAACCGGGCTGGAAGCGAGGCTGCCCTTCTCCTGACCGGGTTCGCCGTTATACTACGGTACTGTGGCGTTCCGCGCCGGGGCGCCTTTGATTCACTCTCCCGGACACGAACATCATGCCCAAGATCCAGTCCGTCTCCGTGTGCGTTGCGCGCGTCGCGCTCGATAATGTCACTTCCTTCGCCACGCGCACGGTTTCCGCGCGCGACTACTGTCTCGTCAAGTTGCGCTCGACGCAAGGAGTCGAGGGCATAGGCTTCTGCTACGCCGGCTCGGCCGGCGGCAACATCGCCAAAGCCGCGGTCGAAGAACTGCTGGCGAAAAAGCTGCTCGGCCAGGAATCGCTGCGCGTCGAAGGCTTGTGGCAGGACATGTATCAGGAATCGCTGCTGCAGGGGCGCGCGGGCAGCGTCATGCGCGCAGTCGGCATCCTCGACATCGCGCTGTGGGATTTGAATGCACGCGCCGCCGGACTGCCGTTGCACCTCTACCTCGGCGCGAACGTGACCGACAAAGTGCCCGCCTACGCCAGCGGCGGCTATTATCTGCCCGGCAAGACGCCGAAAAAACTCGGCGACGAGATGGCGTCGTACGTGGCCGCGGGTTTCAAGGCGGTCAAGATGAAAGTGGGGCGCCTCTCCCCGAAGGAGGAAGAAGTGCGCATCCGCGCCGCGCGCGAGGCGGTCGGCCCCGAGGTGCACCTCATGCTCGATGCCAACAACGCCTGGAGCGACGTACCCACGGCGCTGCGCTACCTGAAGAGCTACGAACCCTACGACCCGTACTGGATCGAGGAGCCGTTCGGCCCGGACGAGATCGACATGCATGGCCGTCTCGCGGAGCTTACGCCGGTCATCGTCGCAACCGGCGAGATCGCCTGCGGCCGCTGGTACCACAAGGAACTCCTCGACAAGCGCGGCGCCGAAATCCTCCAGACCGATGCCTGTGTC
Organism: Betaproteobacteria bacterium; assembly: GCA_016199545.1. GTDB lineage: Bacteria > Pseudomonadota > Gammaproteobacteria > Burkholderiales > SG8-41 > DSOT01. Next base: position 11,386 of record JACQGN010000022.1, read on the forward strand.
TGCGGCGGCATCACCGAATGGAAGCGCATCGCCGCCACGGCGGCAAGTTACGGGGTGACCATGTGCCCGCACTGGTTTCACGACGTGCACGCGCCGCTCGTCGCAGCCACGCCCAACGCACGTTACGTGGAGTTCTTCCCTGACGACCAGGTGCTCAATTTCCGCCGGCTCATCGACCGGCAGCTGCCGCACAAGAATGGCGAGATCATCCTGCACCGGACGCCGGGACTGGGCTTCAGCTTCAACGAGAAGTCCGTCAAGAAATATGCGCTCACGCCGGCACGGCCGTGGACCGTCATCAATTGAAGGCGCGCGCGTGTTCCATGCCGATCGTTGCGATATCGTGGGACTGCTGTGCGTGCGCAAGGCAAAGGCGGGGGGGCTCAGCCGCATCGTGAGTGCGGCGGTAATCCACAATGAAGTGCTGCGCCGCCGTCCGGACCTGATCGACGCCTTCTATGCGGACTGGTACCACAGCCGGCAGGGCGACGAGCAGCCGGGCGAGGCACGTGCGTATTCCAAGTCGAGTTTCGGCTTCCGCGAGGGACACTTCACCGGGCTGTTCTCGCCGACCTACATGCGATCCGCGCAGGAATTTCCGGGTCACGCAGTTGCGCGCCCGAAGGGCGAAAGGCTGAAACGCAAAGAACGCAAAGGAAGAACAAAAAAATGTTATTCCGACCGTCTTGATCAGCTTTTCCAGTTCCGCGTACTCGCGGTCGAACTTCGCCTTGAACTGCCCGGGTGTGGCCGGCGGCACCACTTCGCTGCCGTCAGCGGCGAGGCATGCCGCTAAGACGACTGCCACGCCGGGCAGGCGACTGGCGAGACGGTTCACTTCAACGCCTCCTGGTTCATGAGCACGCCCCGCGGCTTCCGCCAGCGCCGCACCGCGGTCAAGGGGGAATTGCGCGTGACAAATCGCAGGCGGCGGCGATACACTGCGCGCACCTCCCGGCACTCCGCGGTTGGGCGCAAGCGCCGCAGCCCGGGGCGGGCAGCAGGCCGTGCTTGAAGCCGGGGTCGAATTCGCGGGTTGAGGGGTGAAAGGGCACGCCATGGATAGTGACCGCGCATGGAACAGGTTTCGAGCTGCAGCACCGGCGCTTGCCGCATGCATCGTAGTGGGCGCGCCGCTAGCCGCAGGCGATCGAGCGGCGGCGGCGCAGTGGAAACCGGAGAAGCCGGTCGAGATCGTGGCGCTGAACGCTCCCGGCGGCGGCTCGGACCGCATCGCGCGCATCTTCGTCAAGCTTCTGCAGGAACGGCGCCTCGTGCCGGTGCCGGTCTCGGTGGTGAACCGGCCGGGCGGCGGCGGCGCGATCGCCTACAACTACATCAACCAGCGCCCCGGCGACGGCCACGTCCTCGCCCTCGGGGGGCGGGCGATCCTCACCAACCACATCGTCGGCCAGGGACCAAGCTATAACGACGTGACGCCGGTGGTGACGCTCTTTGACGAATACATTTCCGTGACGGTGAAGCCCATCTCGCCCATCCGGAGCGGCAAACAGCTCGTCGATTTCATGAAGCGCGACCCGACCGTCATGACCTTCGGTATCGCCACCAGCCTCGGCAATCCCAATCACCAGGGGGTCGCCGCGGCGTTCAGGGCAGCAGGCCTTGATCTCAAGAAGATGAAGAGCGTGATCTTCGCATCGGGCGGCGCCGCGACCACGGCCATGCTCGGCGGCCACATCGACGTCGTGCCGATCTCGGTGGCGTTCGGGGCGTCGCTGCTGCGCAACGGACAGGTCCGAATCATCGCGGTCACCGCGCCGAAGCGGCTCTCGGGCGTGCTCGCCGACGTGCCGACCTGGCGCGAACAGGGTTACGACGCGGTGGTCTCGACCTGGCGTTCTCTCATCGGCCCCAGGGGCATGACGAACGCGCAGATCGCCTACTGGGAGGGCGTCATCCAGCGCGTGCTGGAGACCGACGAATGGAAGCGCGAACTCGAGCTCAATTTCTGGATCAATGCCTACAAGGGGAGTATGGAAACGCGCAAGCACATGGCCGAGGACAACGAGGGCGTGAAGGCCTTCCTCGTCGACCTTGGTCTTGCACGATGAGCGCCCGCCGGAACGTTGCGATCGGAGTGGCGGGCAGTCGCGAGGCTGATCGCTTTTCCGCCACCATACTTCGTCACACCTGCTCGTCACCATCAATCATCAATCGTCACCCTTTCCTGACCGAAGGAGCGCCTCCATGGAACGAAAAAAGGCCAGCGATTTCCCACCCGAAGTCCTCAAGCTCTTCGACGGTTACGTTCACGGCGCGATCAGCCGCCGAGACTTCCTGGATCGTGCCGCGAAGTTCGCGGTCGGCGGCTTCACCGCAGCGGCGATGCTGGAAAGCCTCAAGCCCAACTTCGCGTGGGCCCAGCAGGTTGCGAAAGACGATGCGCGCATCCGCACCGAATCCCTGACTTACCCGTCACCGCAGGGCTCGGGCACCATGCGGGGATACTTCGCGCGGCCGGCGAAAGCCGCCGGCAAGCTGCCCGGCGTGCTGGTGATACACGAGAATCGCGGCTTGAATCCGTATATCGAGGACGTCGCACGGCGGCTTGCGGTGTTGAACTTCGTGGCGTTCGCGCCGGATGCGCTCACGCCCGCCGGCGGGTATCCAGGCGACGAGGACACGGCGCGGGCGCTCTTCGCCAAGCTCGATGCGAAGAAGCGCGCTGAAGACCTCTATACCGCCGCCGTTATCCTCAAGGCGCGCCCCGAGTGCTCGGGCAGGATCGGCGCCGTAGGCTTCTGCTTCGGCGGCGGTATCGTCAACATGCTCGCGGTGCGCATCCCCGATCTTGGCGCCGCGGTGCCGTTCTATGGCAGTCAGCCCGCTGCGGCCGATGTACCCAAGATCAAGGCACCCCTCCTGATCCACTACGCGGAGAATGACGAGCGCATCAACAAGGGCTGGCCCGACTATGAGGCCGCGCTCAAGGCGAACAAGGTGAGGCACGAGATGCACATTTACCCCGGCACGCAGCACGGCTTCCACAACGACACGACGCCGCGCTACGACGAGGCCGCCGCCAATCTCGCGTGGCAGCGCACCGTCGATTTCTTCAACAAGACCCTGCGCGGCTGAAACGCATGCGCGCGGCCGGCCGGACAAACAGCAAGGGGCGGCCGGAACCGCCCCCGGTGGATTGACTCGGCGTCAGTTCGCGATCACAGACCGCTGCCGATCGTACCGCCAACCACCGCCCCGACCGCGGTCGCCGCAGTCCTGCCGTCGCCGTGGCCAATCTGGCTGCCGACCGCGGCACCCACGATGGCGCCGCCCAGCGTGCCCAGCACGTTGCCCCGGACCGTCACCGCGGCAGGCGGTGCTGCGTAGTACGCCGGCTCCTCATAGACCACAACCGGCCGCCGGCGGATGTAGACCGGCCGTTCCACAATGACCTCGCGCACTACCGGACGGTGGTAGCGCTCGACGACCACCACCCGCTCGTGCTTGTGACGATAACCGTGAGCCGGCGCCCAGTGCGGCGGGTCGGCGAGCACGGGCATTGCGACGGCAAGCGCCGCGCCGGCCGAGAGCATGCAAACTGTTTTGTTCGCGTTCATGGCATTCTCCTTTCGGGATTGCGTATTCATTAGAACGCGCGGACCATGGAAATGTCTGTATTGGAGTGAAACAGGCTATTAAGTTTGTAACATTGCTGTTACATTTTTCCCGCGCGCGGAATCGGAGCACGGATAGGATCCATTGCGCGGGAACCCGCTGAAAGGACATCCCATGGACGACAACTTCGCAGCACTGGATCAGGTCACGAGCACGGCCATCGACCTCGGCATGAAGTTCGGGCCGAAACTGCTCGTCGCAATCGTGATCATGGCGGTCGGCTTCCTGGCGGCGCGCTGGGTCGCCCGCGTCGTGGTGCGCATGCTCCGGAAGTTCGAATTCGAAGCGCCGGTGCGCCAGCTCCTCGTGAGCATCACCCGGGCGCTGGTGCTGATCCTGTTCGGGATCATGGCGCTGCAGAACCTGGGTGTGGAACTGGTCCCTCTCATCGCGGGCCTTGGGGTGGCCGGCGCGGGGGTGGCCCTGGCGATGCAAGGGGTGCTGGGCAACATGGTCGCCGGACTGACGATCATCCTGACCCGGCCGTTCCGTGTCGGGGAGTACATTTCGATCGTCAAGGAAGAGGGCCAGGTGGAGGATATCAGTCTGTTCCATACCTCGTTGACCCACCCGGACCTCTCGCGCGTGGTCATCCCCAACCGCAGGATCGTGGGCGAGGTCCTCCACAATTACGGCCAGATCCGGCAGGTCGAAGTCATCGTGCGCGTCGCCTACGACGCGGACCTCAACCAGGTTCTCGTGACGATCCATGAGATGCTGCAGGGCAACGCGCGGGCGCTCAAGGACCCCGCCCCGCTGATCCAGGTGATCCGGCTCGCGGATTCGTCCGTGAGTATCGCCGTCAAACCGTGGGTCAACGTGCCCGATTATGTCGCCGCCACCGGTGAGATCAACAAGGCCCTCGTCGAGACCTTCCGCGGGCGCAACATCGTCATCCCGTTCCCGCAGCAAGAGGTGCGACTGCTGGGAAGCGCCGGGTGACCCGGACGCATGGTGGCACGCTTCCCCCGTAATGATTATCCCGCGTTTGTCAGCCTGCGCCGGGCCGCCGCATCCGCCAGGGACTCCAACAACCGGCGGGTGTCGTCCCATCCAATACAGGCATCGGTAATGCTTTGCCCATAGACCAGCGGCTTGCCCGGAACGAGGTCCTGCCGGCCGGCCTGCAGATGGCTTTCGGCCATGACTCCGACGATACGCACGTCCCCCGCCGCGATCTGCTGTGCGACCTCCATCCCGGCATCGATCTGCCGTTCGAACTGCTTTGACGAGTTGGCGTGGCTCAGGTCGATCATCAGGTTCTGCGCGAGTCCCGCATCGCCCAATGCTTTGCACGCGGCATCGACACCAGCAGCGTCGTAGTTGGGTGTCTTTCCGCCGCGCAACACGACGTGGCAATCCTCATTGCCGGTGGTCGACACGATCGCGCAGTGCCCGGCCTTCGTGGCGCCGATGAAATAATGCGGACTGCGGGCGGCCCGAATCGCATCGACCGCGATGTGAATATTGCCGTCCGTCCCGTTCTTGAAGCCGACGGGACACGATAAACCGGACGCGAGTTCCCTGTGTATCTGGCTTTCTGTCGTGCGTGCGCCAATGGCGCCCCACGAGACCAGGTCGGCGATGTATTGGGGCGTCACCATATCGAGAAATTCGCAGGCGACCGGCATGCCCGCCTCGTTGAGATCGAGCAGCAGCCGGCGCGCGACTCCCAGCCCTTCATTGATGCGGAAGCTGCCGTCGAGGCCCGGGTCATTGATCAGACCCTTCCACCCGACGGTCGTTCGCGGCTTCTCGAAATAGGCGCGCATCAGCACGAGCAGGTCGCCTGTCCGGCGCCGCCTGAGCTCAAGCAACCTGCCGCCGTATTCCTTCGCGGCCGTGATATCGTGTATGGAACAGGGGCCGACGATGATGACGAGCCTGTCGTCCGCTCCGTGGAGTACGCGATGTATCGCGTGCCGCGCCCCGCTGACCGTGCTCTTCGCCCCGGGCGTAATTGGGGATTGCCGCAGGATTTCGGAGGGCGGCGTCAGCTCCGCGATTTCCCGCACGCGGACATCGTCTGTGCTCTCGCGCATGTTCCGTGACTTACCAGTCGGCAAAAATAATCATACCGCAAGGGTGCTTACGTGGCTGCGCGCGTGACAGTTTCTCATGCGGACACGTGTCGCCAGCAGACTACAGTGGCCTCGGTCACCGTAACATCCACTTACAAATTCGGCGGTACTTCCCGCATCGCATTCTGTCCTAACAGCAGCACCCTCCCTGAAGCATGGGAAAAGGAGACATCGATGAAGAACCTGATTGCCGTACTGATGGCGGTCGTGGCGTTGTCCGGTTGCGTGGCCGTTCCGTATCACGCCGAACCGGCTCCCGGTTATTACTACTACGGACCGCCAGCGCCAAACGTGAACTTCCGGTACGACTACCACCGCGGTTACCGCTACCATCACCATCGCTGACAGTCCGCGCAGCGCACGGACGTCTGATTTTCCGGCGTCACACGCGCCATCCGGAAATGGTGCGCATCCTCCATCTGCGGGAGATCAAAAACCGTCTGGCGGCCGAAGGCGCCACGGTGCTCGGGAGCATGCCTGAGCAGTTCGCTGCGTTTCTCAAGAACGAAATGGCCACGGCCGCACGCATCGTGACGGCGGCAGGCATGACCCCGAGCAATTGACCGTTACGGCGCGTTGTCGAGCCGCAGGTCCTTCGCGCGCAAGCCAGCGGCAGTAAGACCACCGGCCATCCATATCGTCTGCGCGGTGAATGCGCCCGCTGCCCGTTCCTGCGAATTGATTATACTCGGCGACATGTTCGCAGCCGCCGCAGTCCGGCTTACTCAGCACGACGGTGGACTGACTGCGGCCGATGATCACGTACGGGCCCGTGCTGCGGGTGCAGAAGGTAGGGCATGAGAAGCTCGCTATTCGTCGCAGTGCTGCTCGCCGGCTGCGCCACCCTGGGGGGTGACATCGACGCGGCGCGGAATTCCTGGCACGGCGCGCGCTACGATGAAGTGGTCGCGAAATGGGGCGCCCCCACGCGCCACGTCGCCCTATCGGACGGTCGCAGAGTCTATACCTGGGAGTCCGCGGGATCCGGCGGTGTCCTGTCACCGGGGTCCGTCGGGGTCTACGGGGGCTCCGGCATCGGCGTCGGCGTCGTGCTTGGGCTCCCCGGCTTGGGGGGCGGCGAGCCACAGCGATGCGAACGCACCTTCACTTTCAGCGGCGATCGCGTCGTCCAGCAGACGTGGCTGGGACCGTCCGCATTCTGCAGCACTTTCAGGAGGGAGTGACGGGGCTCGCGCGCGAGCGCGCGGTTATCGGTGACGATTCTTCTCCGCCCTCAAGCATTCAGCCGGGTTCCCGGAGTGGTGCGGCCCCACGTCAGCGCTGCGCCGCGTCACCCGGTTGCTGCGCGCGCTGCTGCATCTGATCCATCGCCTGGTCGATCTTCTGCCGTGTTTGGTCCTGGGTCTTTTTCGCAGCTTCCACTTCCTTCGCCTTGATGGCGGCGCCGGTCGCCGCGGTGGTGGCGGTCTCGACGCCGCACCCGGCGAGTGTTACGACAGCAAGCGCCGCCAGAGCGTGAATCGCGACGCGTGCGCCGCAGTTCGATCCGGGCAATGTGTCACGTTTCATCATGTCATGCTCCTTCGCGTCGAGACTTCCTCCGTCCTGGGTGTACGTCCTCAATCCGCGCTGACTCCCGTGGGAGCGGAGTTACCCACCCCGAGACGCTTGAGGATCTTGATGCGCTGCACGGTGTCGCCTGCGAGATGCGTCCAGACCATGGCGTCGCGCACCAGCTTGTCCACCCGCGCGTGCATGAGCCTGCCCTCGGCGCCGTGAACCTCCATGTTGAGCCGCACCACGCGCTGAATGATGTCGGTCGAGTAGTTCATCACGAGCCCCGCGTTCGCGGAATGTTGCGCGGCATCGTGCAGCCACGCAACCCGCATCACGTACGAGCGCAGCGCCTCGGTCAGCATGTGCATCTCATTGAGCTTCAACTGGATGATTTGATGTTCCATGAGGTACTTGCCGGCGCGCTTGTGGGTGCGCGAGAAATTCATGGCCATTTCCACCGCGTCATCGCACACGCCTAACGCGTTCGCCGCGAGCTCGAGGTCGCCGAAGATGTCGCCCCCGGTGGTGTCGCCCTTGCCCGCCTTGACCGACCCGACGCCCACCTCGCCGACCACGTTGGCGTGCGGCAGGCGCGCGTTCTCGAAAATCAGCTCCGCGTTCTGGTAGAAGCGCCAGCCGCGCTTGTTGAAGATCTTGCCGATGCGGAAACCAGGCGTGCCTTTGGGCACCATGAAAAGCGTTCCGCCCTGCCTGATGCTGACCTCCGGATTGGTGCGCGCATCCACGAAAAAGAGCGAGCCGACGCTGCCGTTTGCGATGAAGCACTTCTCGCCGTTCAGCACCCACTCGTCGCCGTCGCGCACCGCCCGCACGCGGTAACCCGCCTTCGGATCGTCCTCGGGCGGCAGCCGGTTGTCGGAGCCGGCGTTGGGTTCGGTGATGCCGCGCCCCATCACGTAGCGGTGATCCGCGAGAAAGGGCTTCAAGAAGCGCTCCTTCTGATCCTGGGTGCAGGCGGCCGCGATCAGGTGGCTCCACTTCCAGTTCTGGCTGAACGCCTTGGACATCGCGCTGTCGCCGCGCGCGAGTTCCGCCATGACCAGCGCCTGCGACACGAAATCGGCTCCCGGCCCACCCCACTCCTTGGGCACCGCGAGCGTACGGAATCCAAGCTTCGAACCCTTCTCCATGATCGCCCAGTCCCATGGCTCGAAGCCACCCTCGATCTGGTCTCGTTCGAGGGAGTGCGGACGCAGCTCGTCGTCCGCGAATTTGCGTGCCTCGTGCTGCCAGTGGCGCTGCTCTTCGTTCAGTGAAAAATCCATCTCGACTCCTTGGAAAATCAAGGGCGAGCCACAGAGACCACAGAGTTCAATGGCACTATCTTAAGGTTCCTTCTCCCGCGTGCGGGGGAAGGTTAGGATGGGGGCTGGATCGGTTCTGCCCCCTCCCCAACCCTCCCCCGCGCTGCGCGCAAGGGAGGGAGCATGTAAAGTTCACCGCTTAAAA
>JACQGN010000247.1 GCA_016199545.1 Betaproteobacteria bacterium
CTTGCAGGCGGTTTTGCGTAAGGAGTGTGTCGGAGCTAAGTCCGACACACTCCTAGCGCGGGCGAAATAGCTGAACCCTGACGGGCCTGTGTGATAGCCTATATTCAGACGGGAATATGCAAACCTGTTCACCAGAGGAGGAAGCCAAATGTACGATCTCGTGATCCGTAACGGCACGGTAGTCGACGGAACAGGACTGCCGAAATATCGGGCGGACGTCGGCGTGAGCGGCGATCGAATTGCGGCGATCGGGCGGATCGGCGAAAAAGGAAAAGAAGAAATTGACGCCACCGGCCAAGTCGTATCTCCGGGCTTCATCGACGGGCACACGCACATGGACGCCCAGGTGTTCTGGGATCCATTGGGAAGCTGCTCCTGCTGGCACGGGGTCACGACCGCCGTCATGGGAAACTGCGGATTCACGCTCGCACCGGGTTCTGCCGAGCAGCGCGACATGATCCTCAGCAACATCGTGCGGGCGGAGGACATCTCTCCGGCCGCGATAGGGGCTGCAGTCCGGTGGAACTGGACGACTTTCAGGGAGTACATGGACGTCGTCGACAAGCTGCCAAAGGCGATCAACTACGCCGCAAACATCGGCCACTCCGCGCTGCGGACGCATGTCATGGGGCCGCGTGCTTTCGAACAGCAAGCCTCGGCCGACGACCTTGGCGCGATGGAGCACGAGTTGCTCGACGCGCTCGACGCTGGCGCGATCGGCTTCACCAGCTCCCGTTCGACCGGCCACAGGCTGCCGGAACCGGACAACCGGCCCGTCGCATCGGTTCACGCTTCCTGGGAGGAGCTGAGCCAACTGGTATGCGTCATGGGGACGACGGGCCGCGGCATATTCGAGTATTCCCGGGAAAGGGAAACCCGCTCGAAGGATCCAGAGGTGCGGAAGGCCGCCAACGACAGGTTGCGCGACCTCGCGGTGAAGAGCGGGGTTCCCATCACCTTTGGCATACCGGCTGGAAGCGCGGGCACGCAGGATAACCTGGCTCTTCTGGATGCCACGGCCGCGGCCGGCGGGCGCATGTTCGGGCAGACGCATACCCGTGGCATTTCCCACGTGTTGTCGTTCAAGGGACGCTTGCAGTTCGATGACTTTCCCGAATGGGCGCGGATACGCGCCTTGCCGATCGAGGAACAGCGCAAGGTTTTCAGCGATCCGGAACAGCGCAAACGCCTGGTCGCTGCCACGAAGAACGGCGCCTATCGAACCGGAGGCGGCGAGCCGCGCAAGCCCACCTACGAGAACATGTATGTCATGTACAGCGCGGTGTCGCGCAATCCCACCGTCGCCGAGCTGGCGGCGAAGCGCAATGCAGATCCGGTGGAGGTCATGATGGACCTCGCCCTGGACTCCAACTTCAATCAGCTGTTCATGCAGTTCGATGAAGCAACGGTGCCGAAGAGTGAAGCGGAGGCGCTCGCGACCTTGCGCCATCCGCGAACGGTCATGACGTTTTCCGATTCCGGCGCGCATGTCAGCCTGATCATGGACTCGTCCATCCATACGCACCTGCTCGCCTACTGGGTGCGCGAGCGCAACGCGTTTTCGCTTGAAGAAGGCGTGAAAATGATCACCCTTACGCCGGCGATGGCGTGGGGGTTCACCGATCGCGGGTTATTGCGTCAGGGCTGCATCGCGGATCTCAACATATTCGATCCTGCGACTCTTGCGCCGGAGATCCCCACCATCGAGCATGACCTTCCCACGGGAGCGCGCAGACTCAAGCAGAAATCGAGCGGCATCATGGCCACGATACTTGCCGGCAAAGTGGCATTCAGGAATGGCGAGCATACCGGCGCGCTGGGAGGGAAACTGCTGAGGTCCACCACCGCAGGAGTTCGGTAACGTATCACGCCAGCGTCGCGCACAGCCCCGCATGGCGTCATCCGACGCTGATCTCTTGTCCTGTGTCCGATGCCCGCCTGATGTCGTCGAGGAGGCGGTGCGGGGCCACGGCGATATCGAAATCAGGATGATCGCCCTTGCCCGTGCGGATGGCGTGCGCGAAGCGGTTGCACATCTGGCCCACGTTGCAGGGCTCGCCGTCCGGCATATTCTTCCCGACGCGAACGAAGCGCGACGGCACTTCGAGTTCGCGCAACGCATTCGCGATCGTAGTATCGTGCTGCGGCAGGCGCTTCAACAGGACCTCGATCGGGACTTCGAGGACGCGTTCTGACGCAGCAGGTGGACGCCGACCAGCAGCGCCGGGACGCCGCACACGATGAAGCCGATGCCGTAGCTGCCGGTGAGGTCAAGAAGCCCCGAATACATGAGCGGCAACGCCAATGCGCCGACCTGGCCGATGGAGAGCACACCACCGGTGACTCCGCCACGCATGTCCTCTGGCGCCGCGCGCGCGGTTTCGGCCAGAAGAATGCCGTGCCAGGATAGCGCCGTGGCGCTGAGAACGCAGGCGATCAAGCCCACCAAAAGCGCCGGCCAGCCGGCGCTAGATAGCGCGAGGAGGGCCGCGCTTCCAGCCATGCCGAGAGCAAGCCCCGACATCATCAGGCGCGGGGATACATAGCTGCTGCCGAGCCATCCCCAGAGGATGCGGCCGGGCACGGCGACCGCCACTGCCACCGAAAAAACGAAGCCCGCGGCGATGGGCGTATAGCCGATCGTCGTCAGGTACACGACGAAATACGCTGTGACGACGGCCTGCAGTCCGTTGAAGGCAAGGCACGCAAAGGACAGGGCACGAAGACCGGGCGTGCCGAGCACCGAAGTCAGAGTCGCCTTGAAATCCGACAATCGGAAGGTGCGCGTCGGCACCCGGTCGCTATCGAAAATCCTGCGCAGGGGCTGCAGCATCAGGACGAAGGCGGCACACGCCAGGGCGCTCACCAGCATCGTGACGCGCCACCCCGTCCATTCGGTCAATTGCGGCCCGAGTAATCCGGCCAGCAGCAGGCCGGCCGGCACCGCCGTCTGCTTGATGGAGAACACCAGCGGCAGATAGCGCGGCGACGAGACGCGGGCGAGCAGATGCGAGCTCGCCGGCGTGGACACGGCCCCGCCACCTCCGCAAACGACCGCGGACAGGACGAGCGCCAGCGGCGTTCCCAGTGCCGCCAATGCGGTGCCGGCGGCCATCATGACGAGAGACATCTGGCTCATGCGCAAGGCGCCGTGGCGCACGATGAAGCTGCCGCAGCCGAGCTGCGCGATGAGAGAGGCGAAGGCCGTCAGGCCGAAATAGACGCCGATCCAGGCCGCATCGATGTTGAGATTCGTGATGATCGCGGGCGCGATCACTGCGGGAAGGGCTCTGCCGAGCGCGACGAAGGTCTGCTGCAGGAACATCGCCCCGAGGGCAAGCAGGAGATGATTCACGTGCTACCGTTGCGGGATGCCCGCGTTCTTGATCACCCGCACCCAGCGTGCGGAGAAAAGTGCGGAGAAAAGGGGTCGGAGTCAATTTCCATGGCGCCCCTTCCGCTCGGAAAATTGACTCCGACCCCTTTTGGGCGAACGATCATATGGGTCGGTAATTGCCGGTGAAGTAATCGTATAGGTTTGCCACGTTGCGCTTCATGACGCCCGGCGCCATGCCATCCTGCCCCACGTCCATGGGGTAGCGGTCGGTCATGGCCGTGAGGCGCTCGATGGCTTCATTCTTCGTCATGCCGCGGTCGATGGCGTCCTTGACGTAGGCCTTCCATTCCTGGATGAACGCGGCCTGCTCGGGCAGGTAGTCCTTGCCGCACACGGCGCCGTGGCCCGGCACGAAGATCTCCTCGTCGAGCTTGCGCAGCGATTCGAGCGCCACCAGCCACAAGTCGGGGTTTGCCTCCTGGAGCCAGGTGTGCACCTTGTGGAAGATGTTGTCGCTGGTGAACACCACACCTTCCTCCTTGATGCAGATCGCCGCCTGGTACGCCGTGTGGCCCGGCATGTGGATCATCTCGAAGGTGTGGTTGCCCACGTGCAGCGTCATGCCGTTTTTGAAGGTGATGATCGGGGCGTTGGGACGATAGCCCTCGAGGAGCTTCGGTTCCTCGGGCCCGAAGGTCGCGACGCGCGCGACGTGCTCTTCCAGATTCGTTTCGAGAATTCGCCGGCGCACGCCCTCGTGCGCGATGACCGGCGCCTCGAAGAACGCGTTGCCGGTCCAGTGGTCGCCGTGGGGCTCGGTGTTGATGATGTAGCGCACCGGCCCGCGCTTCGCGATTTCCGCCTTGAGTTTCAGCGCGTCGCTCGGCTTGTGCGGGCTGTCGATCATGACGATACCGTCGGAGGTCGTCACGAACCCGTGGTTGCAGCCGCGGATTTGCGTTTCCACGAACACGTTGCGCGTCAGTTGCTGCATGCTCCCCTCCTCCCAGAATTACATTGCTGCTGCCGATTGCAGTAGGTTAGTCAAGCCCGGGCGCATGATCAAGGCAGAAGAAGGAAGGGAGTCAGCCTGCGACTTCGAGAAGAATCTTGCCGATGTGCACGCTCGACTCCATCCGCGCGTGGGCCGCGGAGGCCTGCGCGAGCGGCATGATCGAGTCGATGATCGGCGTGACCCTCGTGCCGAGGTGGGGCCACACGCGCTCGCGCACCTGCCGCACGATCTCGATCTTCACCGCCAGCGCGGAGGCCCGCAACTGCGAGCCGCTCACAACCGCGCGCCTCGACATGATCGCGGAAAGCGGCGCGCGAAATTCCGCGCTTTCGCCACCGCTCAGGTGCAGCACGCGGCCGTCCATGGCGAGCGCCTCCAGATTCTTCGTGGCATAGGTCCCGCCGGCCATGTCGAGGATGACGTCGGCGCCATGTCCCCCGGTCGTCTCCTTGACGCCTGCGACGAAATCGGCCTCGCGGTAGTTGATCGCGCGGCTCGCGCCGAGTTTCTCGCAGACGGCGCACTTCGCGGCACCGCCTGCCGTCGCCACCACGTTCGCGCCTTCGAGCCGGGCGAGCTGGATCGCCATCGTCCCCACGCCGCTCGAGCCGCCGTGCACCAGCAGCCAATCGCCGCACTTGAGCCGCCCGAGCATGAACACGTTGAGCCACGCGGTGAGCAGCGCTTCCGGCAACGCGGCCGCCTGCTTCAGGTCGAAGCCCGCAGGGATCGGTAAGGTAAGCGGCTCGGCCGCGATGCAGTACTGGGCATAGCCGCCGCCGTTCACCAGCGCGCAGGCGCGATCGCCGGGTATCCAGCGCGTGACACCGGCGCCCGTCGCAACGACCTCCCCCGCCACCTCCAGCCCCGGAATGTCGGTGGCGCCTGCAGGACCGTGGCCGCGATTGCGTTGTCCGCAATCGTGGCGGTTGACGCCGGCGTAAGCGACCTTGATGAGCACCTGTCCCGCATCCGGTTGCGGTACCGGGCGCGTGGCGGGTTGCAGCACTTCGGGGCCACCCGCGCGGGCGATCAGGATCATGGTCATCGTTGCTGGAAGCATGGGCGTGCTCTTTGAAGGATGAAGGCGGTAGGGGGAAGGATAAAGGAAATGGCGAAATACGTGACGGGTGACGGTGAATGGTGACGGGTGACGAGTGAGCGGTGACGGATGAAACTGGACCACCTATTTGTCGATTACAGGCGGCCAGATGCGCCGTCCGACGGATGGAGAGCACGGCGCGTGCACGAGCCGCGGCAGCACGCGCGAGGTCCAGCTGTCGGACTCGTGCGCCAGCTCCTCGTGCGGAACGAAGCCCGCCTCCCGGGCATTGAGCGAAACGAACTCGTAGAGGATGGAATGCTTGCCCCAACCCGCGGTGGCGAGCAGCTTGCGTGCGCTCAATTGACCGGGACTGGGATTGAAAAAGGTGTGAGCGGTAAGTCCGCCGAACAGCGCGAGGTATCCACTGCCGCGTCCGAGCGCGCGGGCACCGGTATGCGCCAGCCCGTTCACCACCTTCTGGAAGCGGGCGCCGCCGTGCCCCAGCTCGTAGTGCGCCGCCCACAGATAGCCGGGCCGGGACAGCTTCTCGGGAATGTGAACTCGGTGAAACCAATCCAGGTACTCCGACCTCACTTCCTCCGGCATTTCGTACCAGATCGCCCAGATACCGCGGTCCATGCGTTTTCCTCCCTGTAAATTGAATTATGCTATGAAATCCATGATCCGCAGTGAGCGATGACCGGCCGGCTCGATGACTTCCGCAACCCGCGCGATGGCGGGACGGAACGCGCCATCTGGGTGGCGGCAGCGCTCTCGCTGCTCGTCCACGCCGCCCTGCTGTGGGGTCTGCCGCGATTGCGCCTGCCATCGCTCGATCAGCCCGCATGGAGCGATGCAAACCGTTCGCTCTCGGTACGCCTCGTGCCGCTCACCCCGCCGCCGGTGCCGCCCTCGCCCGCGCGTCGAACCCGGCCCCCACTCCCATTGCCGGTGCAACCGCCAGCCGCGGCACGCCCGCGGCCCGTACCGCCGGTCACCGCTCTCAAGCCGCCGGCACCCACCATTCCCGCGCCGGCGCGTCCAGCGATAGAGGGCGATCTCTCGTCATACATCGAGGCGAAGCGCCGCGCGCGTGGCGAGCCGGCGCCGGCCGCGCCCGCTCCGAGCGTGCCGGTCGCGCCCTCCGTCGAGGGCGACGAAGCGCGCCGCGACCGCATCGCCGCCGCCAATCTGGCTTTGCCGCAGGCGCCGGCTTTCGGCTACGACCCGCGCAGACAGGGCGGCGCGTTCCAGTTGCAGCGCGTGGGTTTCGACGACGCCGAGTTCATTTTCTATGGCTGGGACAGGGAGGCCCGCCGCAACATGGCGCGGCTCGTCGAGGTCAGGAAAGGGAACGACAGCGACATCCGCATCGCGGTGGTGCGCAGGATCATCGCAATCATTCGCGACTACGAGCAGGGGGATTTCCTCTGGGAATCGTCGCGCCTGGGCCGCAGCCTGACGCTGTCCGCGCGCGCGCGGGACAACGCGGGCCTCGAGGAATTCATGATGCAGGAATTCTTCAATGACCCTCGCCGGACCTGGTGACGCCGGAGTTCAGATGGCCCGCAGCACGCGCGGAAAGTAGAGGTGCAGCAGCAGGCCGCGGAAGCCGAGGAAAGTCGCGACCGCCGCCCACAGCCCGACGTTCCCCATGAGCGGCATCAACGTGTAGAGCACCGCCAGGAAGGCGAGGAACGCCACGATCACCGTGTTGCGCATGATCGTCGTGCGCGTCGCCGCCAGATAGACGCCGTCGTAGG
This sequence comes from Betaproteobacteria bacterium, assembly GCA_016199545.1. Lineage (GTDB taxonomy): Bacteria > Pseudomonadota > Gammaproteobacteria > Burkholderiales > SG8-41 > DSOT01. The sequence goes on from JACQGN010000247.1 coordinate 7,161, forward strand.
TGTAGGCCCACACCGATACCAGCGGCATGAGCACCGCCCACGGCAGGTAGTCCGCCGCCGATGCGCGCACCTCGGCGATGCCGGTCAGCAGCGCGATGATGCCGCGGCCCGCAAGGGCGTAGACGAGCAGAGCGAGCAGCGCGACGATCGCAGCCCACAGGAACACGACCCGCATCCCGCGCCGGAAGGCTTCGCGGTCGCGGCGGCCCGCCGCCTCGCCGAGGATCGCCTCGGCGGCGTGCGCGAAGCCGTCGAGGCCGAAGGACGTGAAAACGAGGAAGTTGTGCAGCACCTGGTTGGCGGCGAGCGTGACATCGCCGAGTTCGGCGCTCTTCGCCATGAAGAACCCGAGCACGGAGACGACGCACAAGGTGCGGAGCACGATGTCGCCGTTGATGGAGAGCATGCGCGCGAGCCGCGCCCGGTCGAGCAGGTGGCCGCGCACGCCACCGGCCGGCAGCATGCAGAAGGAGCGCCACACGCAAACGAGACCGAGCAGCAGGCCCGTGTACTGCGCGATGACGGATGCAACGGCGACGCCGGCCACACCCCAGCCGAAGCCGAACACGAACAGAAAGTCGAGCCCGATGTTGAAGGCGTTGGTGACGACCTGCACGAGAAGCGGGGTGCGCGCATCGCGCAGCCCGTAGTACCAGCCGACGATGGCGTAGATGCCGAGCACCGCCGGCATGCTCCACACGCGTATCAGGAAGTACTCGCGGGCGTGGCGCTCCACCTGCGGACTTGCGTCGATCACCCAGAAGGCAAAGCCGATGACCGGAAGCTGCAGCGCCACCAGCGTGCCGCCGATCGCCCCTGCGAGGAGCAGCGCGCGGCCGATGATGGCCCGCGCTTCCGCGTAGTCCCCTGCGCCGCGCGCCTGCGCGGTCGGACCGGTCGTGCCCATGCGCAGGCAGTTGAACAGGTGGTAGATGTACGTAAAGAGCATGGCGCCGATAGCGACGGCGCCGATGTAGTAGGCCTCCGGCAGGTGGCCGACCACCGCGGTATCGACTGCGCCGAGCAGCGGTACCGAGATGTTCGTGAGGATGATCGGGCCGGCCATCGCCAACACCTGGCGATGGGTGCTGCGCGGCGTTGCCGCCGCCGGCATCAACGCGCCGAATGGCTCACGAGTTCGTAGATCAGCCAATCGTCCTGGATGAAGGTCGGGCTGCTGCCGTCGTCCCGGCCGCCGCCGCCCCGGACGTGCCGCTGCCTGCCACCGTCGTCCCGGCCGCGACCTCTCGCCAGCACAAACCCGGGACGGCTTCCGCCGTAAATGTAGCTCAGGTACTTGGAGGTCGCTTCGCGCCGGACGACCTGATTCACTGCGGGAGCGAACCATTCGTTTTCCTCGATCACGCTCTGGCCGCGCACGTTCTGCTGCCAGTAATCGAGGTAAACAAAACGCCGCACCCTGAGCGCGTCAAACTCACCCGCAGGCACCTTGATCCTGTCCCAGCCCAGAACCGCACCTTCGATCATCACCGGGAAACGCCGCCCATCGGCCGGATCGGTCGCTGTCACGCGCGACTTCCACGTCTTGCCCGAGGCCAGCGGAAAGGCAAAGGCCCGGTATGCCGGACTGTAGGTGAACAACTGCATGTTGGTGGCAGGGCGGCTCAACCAGTTGCCATCGCGCGTGTAGATCTCCGTCGACTCCCGCCCCTCGTCTCGCACTTCCACCTTGACGGTGTCGCCCTGCACCGCGCTCACGCGATACTCGACCGTGCCGCGCGGCAGGTTCGTGAAGCCATCGCGCACCGCATAACGCCAATGGTTTCCGACCTGAAGCCCCGCGGCCATCACCTGCGCGGGCATTCCGGCCGGCGGGGTTTGAGACAGTTGCGTGGCGCAACCCGTGATGAGGAACAGCGCCGCGAAAACCACTATGGGTTGTTTCATGACGGCCTCCTTGTGCGAAAGTTGAACCCGGCCCATCGCCGGACGCCGGGGCCAATCTGTCTTGGGCCCCTTCAGCGTTTACGCTTGCGCTCAATGATCAGATTCGCCTCGCGTAATGCCTTCGCATAGAGCTCAGGGTAATTCACGCGCAGGACGTGCCAATCCACCGCCTTGATGCGGTCGAACTCACGGCTCGCCACGATGTCGCTTCGCTCGAAGGTGAGCGAGCTGAGCTGGTCCTTGACGATTTCCTCGACGCGCAGGTTCGTTTGGCGCGCGAGGCGCCCGAGCGACGGCACCTTGACGCGGGCAATCGCCCGCAGATGGTGCGGCACCTCCACGTCCGCAAGCGCCACGGCCTCCCGCACGCTGCGGGCGCTGGCGATCGCTTGCGCGGTCTTCTGGCAGAGGTCTTCCAGCTTGGCAATTTCCTCGGCGAGCGCCGAAGAGTCGGGCTCGTGTGCCATGGCGCACCCTCCAGTCAAACTGCTTTCCAGTCCTCCCTCTTGCACCATTCAGCGCATTTCACGGTGCACGAACTCGATGACCGTGTCGATGCATTCGAGCGAGGCCGGCGAACCCGGATCTTTCTTGACGAACGCCTCTCCCACACCCTCGAAGAACTTCAGGTCCAGCCGGCCGCCCGCCTTGCGGTAGGCCGCGACGAAGCGGTCGAGGTTGGGCCGCGGATGCGCAACATCAGCGGTGCCCTGCAAGTAGAGCACGGGCGGCATCTGCACCCGTTCGCCGCGTTCCAGCGCCATCGCGGGATTGCCCTCGGTCATCGCCGCCTCGGTCTGCCAGTACTGGTCGTGGCTTGGAATGACGCGCGCCCCGAACTCGGCATTGGGCCCGCCGCCAGCCTGGAGGTTCTTGGCATAGTTGTAACGTCCGAGCGGATCAATCACCGGCCAGCACAGGACGACGCAGCGCACCGTGGCATCAACGGACGCATTGCCGGACAGAGGCAGCGCCGAGTAGCGCGGGTCACCCGGTCGCATCGCGAGCAACATAGCCTGGTGCCCGCCGCTCGAAATTCCCATCAGGCCGACCTTGTCCTGGCGGGTGTGCAACTCCCCTGCCCGCGCTTTGAGCCAGCGGATTCCATAATGAATGTCGGCGAGCGACCCGGGGTACGGAGCATCGGGCGGCATGCGGAAGTCGAGGGCCGCCACCACTACGCCACTCCTGGCGAGCGCTTCATTGGTGGCAGTGTCGTCCGTGCGATCGCCCCGGCACCAGGCGCCGCCGTGCAGATCGATGATCATCGGGAACGGGCCCGCGCCGCGCGGCTTGAACAGGCGCGCGAGCAGTGGCTTGCTACCATGCCTGAGATATTCGACATCCTCGACGTCGATTTCGTAGCGGGTCAATACATCTGTCGTCATGATGGGCTCCGGATGAGTGGTTCATTCGTTGCGAAAACCGGCATCGCTGAATAGCCATGGCGGACGGCTCGGCGCGTGCAAACGCCGGAGACTTCACTCTACCAGACTTCACCCGCGGCGTCGCCGGGCTATCGGTTGCTCAAAAGCCGCACCACTTCCGCGGCGACGCGGCGCGCTTTCCCGGCGCTTTCCTCATCCGATTCAAGGGCCGGGGCGTCCTGTTGGTACACGAGCATCACGGGATCCCGGGTGCCCAGCATCTGGCACTGGACTTTCGCGAGGGTCACGAACGGGTCATGCACCAGCACCACGGCCGGAATGCCCGCTTTCCACGCTTCGAACGCGTCGCGCACGGCGGCGCCGGTGCAGGAGCCTCAGGCGCCCACGCCGACGACAATGTAGTCGACCGCAGAAGCCATCTCATCGAACTTCGTCTTGTCCAGCGGGCTCCAGGTGTTGGCCTTGTACGCGCGCTGCACCAGCGAGGGCTGGCAGAGGTCCTCGAGCGCGCGCTCCAGGCGGGGCCAGAAATTGCGGGTCGCCGGGTACTGGTTCCATATGAATCCCACGCGCCGGCCGACGGGAGTGTCCAAGGACCGGCGCTCCGCCTGTGCTTGCACGCGGGGATGTCCGACAGGGCTGATGAGTTCGATCACGTTGCCTCCGAAGTCATGCAGGAAAGCGAATCCGCTTCGTCACCATCAGCTGGCCGACGGCATTGCGGCTGGAAATCGTCACGCACTGGCCCATCTGCGGCGCCTCGCCTCCGCCCACGACCACGCAGATTTCGTCAGGCGTGACCGGCGCCACGAAGTGCTGGCGCTCGCTGGGCGCCTTGGTGTACGGGTCGGGAAACGGCACCGGGTCACCCTGTTTTGTGTCGTTCTGCCAGTCGTACGAGTACTTCCACGCGCGTTCCGCAACCGCCGCCCTCACCTGCTGCCGGGTGTAACCTGCCCGGGCAAAAGCCTGGGCGAGGCTCGGATTGATCACCAGCACATAGGCGCGCTTGCCGGCGCTCATGGACACGCCCGCGCGGCCGATGCCGCGGGCAAGCAGCGTAATGCATTCATTGAGCCCGACGGTGTTGAGCGGCACCGCGATCTGGGAATGCTCGCCCGCCTTCATCACCGTGACGGCGCTCGCCCCGGGCGCGAGCCCGAAATCGACGTGCACCGGCTCCCAGGGCGTGAGTTCCTGTTCCTCTCCAATGCAGTAGCTCCACGCCGCGGGATTACCCATGGTGCCCTTGATGAGTTTTCCGGGATGCGCGCGTCCGATGTTCCACAGCACCAGCCGGATGGCGCGTCCGATGGCGGCGTTGGCGCGCCCGCCGTTGGGGCCGAAGATCCACTCGCGGGTGTGGAAACCGAGCCTGCCCACCGCGGGACCGCTTACCATCGTGAATATCACCCCTGCACCCGTCGATTGCGTCGTCGTGATCATCAGCGCCGGATCGACGAGGGCTTCCACTGCGGCGAGTACCACCGGGACGTGCTCCGCCAGGCAACCCGCCATCGCGCAGTTGGCAGCGACGTTCTCTACGGTCGCTTCGCCGTCCCCGGGAAAGATCGTTCCCAACACTTCGCCGGGGTCGCGCTTGAGGTAACCGAGCATGCCCTCGACCGCCGGGCGCGTGGGCGGGAATACCGGCAGCCCGTCGGTCCAGTCTTGCGCATAGGCAAATTCGGGAAAACGCTCGAGCGACTCGATTTGATGGATTTCGGCCTTCATCACGGTCAATCCGCGCGCAAGCCCGCGGACTCCTTCACCACTTTTTTCCAGCGCGCGAGTTCGGATTTGATGTGCGCCGCGAACTGGGCGGGTGACGAGGCGATGGCCTCCGCGCCCTCGTAGGAAAAGCGCTTGGCAAGTTCGGGCCCGCGAACAGCTCTTACGATATGGTCGTTCAGGACGGTGATGATAGCGGGCGGTGTGGCGGCTGGCGCCAGCGTGCCGTACCAGGTCGAGAACGTGTAGCCGGCAACGCCCGCCTCTGCGATTGTCGGCAGCGCCGGCAGCACCGAAGAGCGCGTCGCGCTGGAGATGGCGAGCGGACGGATTTTTCCCGCTTTGATGAGGGGCACGCCAGCGACGATACTGTTGAAACCCAGATCCACTTCGCCCGAGAGCAGCGCCATCTGTCCGAGTCCTCCGCCGCGGTACTGCACGCTGACGATGTGGGTGCGCGTCAGATTCTTGAATAGTTCCATCGAGAGGTGCGAATTGGTGCCCTTGCCCGATGAAGCATAGTTGAGCTTGCCGGGGTGCTTGCGGGCGAGCGCGATCAACTCCTGCACCGATTTGACGGGCACCGAAGGGTGCGCGGTCAGCACCAGCGGCACGGCGCCGATCAGCGAGATCGGCGCGAGATCGCGGACCACGTCGAACGGCAGCTTGGGAAAGAGAAACGGGTTCACGACCAGCGTCATCGAGACCGTCATGATGGTGTAACCGTCCGGGGGCGCGCGCACCACCAGTTCGGTGCCGATGTTGCCGGACGCCCCGCCGCGATTGTCCACGAACACCTGCTGGCCCATGGACTCGGTCAATCTCTGCGCCAGAACCCGCGCCAGGTTATCGACGCTGCCGCCGGGCACCAGCGGAACGACCATGCGCACCGCTTTGGCAGGGTAACTCTGGGCAGCGGGTTCGAAGGCCCACCCCAGCCCCATCAGCGTGAGGCCGTACACTCCAATTGCCGCGGCTACTCTTGACTTCGTCATCATCCGGATTTCGTCACCCATCACTCGTCACTCATTACGTCCTTCAACGGTTCCTTCATCCTTCATCCTTCATCCTTCCGCCTTCATCCTTGGTTTACTCACACGCTCGCCAGCACCTTGCCCCACCGCGGGTCGGGGCGTACGAGCATGCGCTTGCCCGCCGTGCGCAGTGCGGC
>JACQGN010000248.1 GCA_016199545.1 Betaproteobacteria bacterium
CTTCGTCATCTCACCCCCACCCTCGCCCTCCCCCATCAAGGGGGAGGGAATAACGGTTATATCCACCGGCATGACTCCACCGCCGTATAGGTCAAACCTTGCGGAGTCCCCCGGCAGAGACGGGGGTTTACCTCACCGAATTACGGCATTCGGACCGATTCGAGGCGCGATTTTCACCACATGTTTCCGTGTTACTGAACCACCGATTTTCATAAGGATTTTGTCGGGTGCAATCCCGACAAAATCCTCAGAGGTATTTCAAGGCGCAGCGGTGGATCTCCATGTTCGTGGGGTACCTGAGGCATTCCCTCGCGTCCATGTGCCGCCGCGAACGCTTGCGCGTTGCAGTGGGCGGCGTGCTCGATTCCGGTTTCTCTGGTGTAGCCGCCGCAGGGCGCGGCTTGGTGCCCTGTGTCTGGCTCAATACGGGCGTCACGAACAACAGTGCGGCGGCGACTGCAAGAGATGCTGACAATGCCATGTTCTTCTTCATGAGCCTGCTCCTTTCAAGGTAATCTGGTGCGTATCCGGCGCGGTCTGACGCACCGGCCTCGCCTGGTACGGATGTCTGTCTGCCCTATCCCGCGTCCGCCATCTGCATCGCACGCAGGCCAAGCTGCCCCGTCACGATTCCGGTCATCGGCAGGACACAACATATCGCTTCCAGCACGTGACGCCGCGTCATGCCGTAGTCGTAAGCGCGGCGCATGTGCCGCGCGGCGAGTTCCACCTCGCCTCTCGTACAGAGTGCCGCAATCGCAATCAGTTCCCGCGGGCCCGGTCCGAGAATCGCGTCCTGCGCACCGTCCGCCACCAGGCAATGATCGATGAAAGCAGCCGCGCGACGCACGAGTTCCGGATCGATGCCTGCAGCATAGCGCCATTCCGGCGTGTCGGCGAGGCTCTCGGGCGCCGCGCCGCTTCGCGTGCGTCCCAAGGCCATTTCCGGAAACGGGGTCAATTCCTTCGGCTCGCCGCCCGCCGGAAGCTGGCCGTACGGATAGAGGGGATTGTTCGCCTCGATGATGGCGAGCGACATGAACGTCATGCTCGCCCAGCCGACGACGGCCGCGAACGCGGCGGCACCTTCAAACAGCACCTTGTTGGTAAGGCCCATGCGATAGGCGCGACGGACGTGATTCGGAGCGTGCCGCAGGTCGCCCTTCGCGCCCAGCGCCGGGATCGCAATCAGCTCGCGCATCGGTCCGGAAAGCTGCTCCGACGTAGCCTCCTGCCCATGATAGCTGTGGAGATAGCTGACCGTCTGGTTGATCAGGTGGTACGTCTTGGGCGAGGCATAGGCAAGAGGTTTCCACTCGGGAAAGATGTCGCCCCGGGCTGTGGTGGCGCGCGCCAGCACCGCTTCGGGGCTCAGATCCTCCGCGTTCTTCACATCAGCTGTCGACATGGCGTATCCTTCCAACGGCATTCAATAGCGGCGCGCATAAGCGGCGTGAGAAGCAATTATGTCAGATCGCCCGCCTCGACCGCGTCCCACATCACACCTGCGGCCGCCAACGGCCCATTGACCGGGGGGTCGCGATGAAGCAGATCCATGCAGCGGCCGGAAAGCGGGTGCCAGTGATCCGTCGTGCGTTCAGCAGCATACCGATGGATTATCGCTTCAGCGCCCGAGCCGCGATACCCGGCGAGACGCTGGGCGGCACGGTCGAAATCCGAAAATCACGCTGGATCCTGCCGGGATCACCGGCGAACCTTCCGCTTCAGCCGAGCAATATCGTCTCCGCGGGATTCTGGAATACATTCGTGTCGGTCGACGTCATTCCCGAGGTGGACGCGATCGTCGGATTTCAATTGAATCGCCTGCCCGAGCGCGTTCTCGGCCTCTTCGTGTCGCCCAAGGCGTGCCCTTGCTTATCATCATCATCCGCTGAATCGCGCGCGCAGCGCGGAGGGTGCACTTGCGCCCACACTCCTATGTCGCCAGTTTCGTATCGACAGTCTCTCTCTACCCAGTCCAGTTGACAACTATTGGAGCCGATGCGTAGCATACATCCGCGTACTGGAGCATGCGTAACCGGCGCGTTGCATGCCGATTGCCATGCAGAAACGAAGCGCCTGCCGCCGCACGACGGGGAAAGACGTGAACCTGGCACCGGTTCGGGATGGCCGCGGATTTACGCTGATCGAGCTGATGCTCGTGGTGGCGATCATCGGCATTCTGGCTGCGGTCGCGCTTCCCGCATATCAGGACTACACCATACGTGCGAAGAATGCCGAGGCGCTGGAGCTTGCGGGTCCGGCGCAACGCGCGATCAACGAATACTACTCGCGCTGGGGCCGCTTTCCCCGCGACAATGCGGCAGCGGGCCTGGCAGCGCCTGATCTCCATCAGGGACGGGTCGTAAAAAGCATAAGCGTAAGCGATGGTCTGATCGAAGTGCGGCTTCGGGACGGCGAGGGCGGCGCCAAGAGCAACGATTGGCGCAGTCTTTATCTGAGACCGGCGGTCAATCGCGCGTACCCAACCGGCGCGCTGGTGTGGGTCTGCCCCGGCCACAAAGCGCCGGATGGTTTTGACGCAGTCGGCAAGACGGGCGACAAGGCGATCCTGCCAAGGTATATGCCGGGATCCTGCCGATAATGAAACCAGCCCAGCTCACTGGGGATACGCCCCATGTCCCGCCGCCCACCGTGCAGTGGGCGTGGGGGCTCGATGTGCTGATGGCGATCGCGATTCTACTGGTGCTCATCCCGCTTGCGATGAAGACGGCAGGCACGGCTTTGTTCAAGGCCAAGGCGGCCGAACAACTGTTGGCAAGCACTACATGGCGCGCGGACGTGATCGAACATTTCGCACTCACCGGCGATTGGAAGTTTTCCGGAGGCGATGTGCCTCGTGATTTTGCCAAAGCTCCGAATGCAATCAAGCTGACGAGCCGGTATGCGGCTGCAGGAGTTGTCGATGGCGTCGTCGTTACGCTGGGCAAGTATCCCGGGCACCTGGACGGCACTGCGATCTTTACAGTCAGACCGGCGGTGGCAAGAGGCCAGGAGCAGCCGACCGTGCGATGGTTTTGCGGTCATGAGCCCACGCCTGCGGGCTGGGAGGGTCCGCGCGTATCACCCGCGGCGAACCTGCCGAACGACTATCTTTTTTCGATGTGCCGAAAGCGGGCGACCGGATGAGCGCGCCCGACTCTGCACCGGTCAGTTCGATCCCGCTGAAGTTCGCCGGGGACCTCTTCCGCCAGCTCTCCGATTTAACGGGCGGCGGTTTCGCGCCGGCCGAGGCGATTGCGGTAGTCAGGGAGGACGCGGTGACGCCGGCGATGGCCGCCATGCTCGACGCGATCGGCCAGGACCTCGAACGTGAGCCATCGCTCGCGCGGGCGCTCGAACGGCATGCATCCGCATTCGGCCTGGAAACGGTGGCATTCATTGGCGCAGCAGAACGACAAGATGCGCTGGCGGGCGGGTTTGCGATGCTTGCGGACGACCATGACCGCCGCCAGCAGTTGCGTACGCGGCTGCCACTGTCCCTGTTCTGGCCGCTGTTTCTGCTCGGCTTCCTGGCCCTCATCACGTTGCTGCTGATGATTTTCGTGATACCTGCGTTCAAAGAGGTATTTGCGGGCTTTGGCTCCGATCTCCCGGCGCTCACGCTGGCAGTCGTGGCGTTATCCGATGTGGTGGTGGCGTACTGGTGGATCCTGCTTGCGCTTGTCATCGCATTGCCCCTTGGCGTTGCTTTACTGCGCCGCCGTCAATCCGGTTGGGGGATGGCGCTCGACCGCGCGTTCCTGAGACTCCCCGGCGTAAGGCGTCTGTTGATCAAGGTGCTGGTCGGGCGCATGGCGGCACTGCTCGCGGGCGCTGCCGCCAACCGGATTCCGCTGGCAATCACTCTTGCGTACCTGCAATCGACCCTGAGCAATCAATCGTTGAAAGCCGTGGTCGTGGCACTGGGGCGTGATCTCGAACAGGGCGCGCCACTTTCCGCGGCATGGCGCAAGCAACCACTGTTGCCGCGCAGGATCGCCCGGATGGTGGACATCGGCGAGCGCTCCGACAAGCTGGCGGTGGTTCTTGCGCGAGCTGCGCGCGTCCACGGCGCCGAAGCCGCCAACGCGGTTGCCGTTTTCCGGCAGGTGCTGTTCGTGACGACCTACGTCCTCACGGGCATCATCGTGGGATTCGTGGTGATCGCAATGTACTTGCCGATCTTCAAACTGGGCTCGGCGATCTAGAATCTGTCTCAATTTGCGTTCTGGCCACAACGCATCACGCGTCCATTATTGAGATAGGTTCTGACCAGGGGTGCGACATGCGCGGCAATCAGTCAGGATTCACACTCATCGAACTCATGATCGTGATCGCGATCATCGGCATCCTGTCCACGCTCGCCCTGCCCTCCTATCAGGATCGCGTGATCCGGGCACAAGTGAGCGAAGGCATGGCGCTCGCCGAATTCGTGAAGCAGTCGATCGCCGCCCACTACTCCCGCAATCGCGTCATGCCGCGCGATAACGGGGCAGTGGGGCTGCCCGACGGCAAGCTGATCGTCGGCAACTACGTGAGCGAAGTGAACGTGCGCGACGGTGCGATCGACATCACATTCGGGAATCGCACCAACAAGTTTCTTGCCGGCAAGATGCTGAGCCTGCGCCCCGCCGTCGTGCCGGGTCATCCCGTGGTGCCCATCGCGTGGCTTTGCGGCAACGCGTCCGCCCCCGAAAAGATGAAGATAATGGGCCAGAACGCCACCAATCTGCCGCCCTCGCACCTGCCCGTGGACTGCCGCTCCTAGCAGCCTGTCGGACTTAGCAGTCCGACAGGCTGCTATAAGCAAAACCGGCTGACCATTCCGAAGAAAAACCACCAGAAGCTGCCGGCATGAGGAAAAACAGGCGTGAATTCATCTATCCGCCATCCTTTCTTGCGTCGTGTCC
>JACQGN010000249.1 GCA_016199545.1 Betaproteobacteria bacterium
CAGCGATCGGGCCCGAACGCGTCGACGATCTGGCGCAGATAGCCGTGGATGTTCTTGTAGGGGTACGGCTGGCTCGAGGTGCTCGGTGCGCCCGAGAGCTTGATGGCGACGTTGGGCAGCCTGGCGAGCGCAAGCATGTTGCCCAGGTCGGCGTAGGCCGCATCGTCCTTGTTCTTGCTCGCGCCGCCCCCGCGTCCGATGTGATCGATGTGCACCTTCAGGCGCGGATGGCGCTCGGCGATCTTGCCCACGGCGGCGATCCTGTCACCGCTCGCGAGGAGCCCTACCGGTAGCCCGTGCTTCTCGCACGCGGCCCAGAACCAGTCGAGCGAGCCGTCGGTCAACCACGTCTTCTGGTGTGGCTGGTTGAAGGTGTAGCGGAAGCCGAGCATCCCCGGTCGATCGCGCCAATTGGCGACGATCTTCTCGCGCTCCGGACTCTGAAGATCGAAGTGCCCAAGGATGCAGAATTTCTCCGGATGCCGGCGCACCGCTTCCACAGCGTAACCGTTGACCGCTTCGCCGAGCGAACTGGGCGGATGGATCACCGCGCAATCGACCCCGGCCGAGGCCATCTCGGCGAGCGCGTCGTCGATCGAGTAGGTCGGGATCTGGCGATGTTGCGGGCTCATCTTGCCGTTCTGCCAGATGTGGATCTGGGAATCGACTATCAGCATGGTTTCCTCGTGAACGGTGAGGGGTGAAGGGTGAAGCTTCGCGCCCGGCGTGGCTTGGCGGAGGAGCTGTTATCGCTACGCTGGCAATGCGTCGGCGCCCGGGCGGGCTTCCAGCTCGCAGGCGTTCACCGTCATCCCCAGCATGGTGTAGTAGCCGATCGTTCCGGTCAACTCGATGAACTGCTCGTCGCCGAACCTTTGTTGGAGCGCTTTCGTGGCGGCGGCATCCACGCGGTGCTTGCGGATGAGATCGCGCGTGAAATCCACGATCTGCGCGTCCTCGGCCGGCATGCCGCGCGAGTGCCGATCGCGGATCGCGGCGATGGTTGCCTCCGGGACACCCTGGCGCCGGGCCGAGCCGGTCTGCGCGCCCCAGACGTAAGCCGCTTCGAACTCCCGCGCGACGACCATCGCGGCGAGCACGCGCACCCGGTGGTCGAGCTTGCCCTCGAAGCGCACGTACGCGCCGAGATGCATGACGCGCTCGGCAAGTGGCGGACAATGCAGGAACATCGTGAACGGTCCCTGCACCCCGCCGCGGCTCTTGACGATGGCGTCCACGATCGCGTGATGCTCCGCGGGTACGTCGTTCTTGCCGGTGATGGATTTCAGTCTTGCCATGATGTTCTCCTTCGTTGGTGTGGCGTCCCGCACATTACTTGCATGAATGACAGGCCGCTGCGGTGAACGGGACTGCAATCAGGATATACTTTTCGTGTCATTGCGAGCGAAGCGAAGCAATCTCGTTGCGGGCAACGCAAGCGCGGCCAGCCGCGAGATCGCCGCGTCGCCCACTGCTCGCGATGACGGCTGGGCCCATGCCGGCCGTATCAGTCACGCTGTATCAGTCACGCTGTATCAGTCACGCTGCATCAGTCACGCTGCATCAGTCACGCCCTATCGGTCACGATTCAAGCGAACCGATGAACTGCCCGAAGTAGAAGAGCCCGAACGGCCAGAGCCCGAGTTTCGCCGCGCTCCCGATATGGCCGAGGTTGCCGGCGTCCACCAGTGTCGAGCCCCACGCCCTGGCAAAGACTCCGGCACGCTCGAAGGATACCCGATCGTCGTTGCGGCTCGCGAGCACCATCGACGGAAAGGGCAGGGGTTTGAGAATCATCGGTCCCCAGCCGCGCACCGGCGAGCTGGGCGAAGCGTCGAAGCGGTCCCGGTCGGTCGGCGCGGCCAGGAATGCGCCCGCCACCTTCTTGGCGTGCTCCGGTTGCTCGAACGACCAGCGCATGGTGAGGGACGTGCCGAGGCTGTGCGCCACCAGCACGATCGGGCGCATGGCCCGCGCCACCGCTTCCGTCAGGCGCGCGGACCAGTCGGGATAGACCGGCTTCTCCCAATTCACCTGCTCCACGCGTTGCATGCCGGGAAAGGCCGTGCCCCAGGCCGTCTGCCAGTGGTCCGCACCCGCGCCACCGAGGCCAGGGAGGATGAGGATCATGAGGTCGTTGATGTCACGCATATCGGGGCAATTTTACGGCGAGATGAGGTAACGGTGTGGCTTGCGCTATTATCCGAGTTCTCGATCGCTGTCGGTCGATTTGGTTACCACACTCAAGGAGCGATTCATGCCGTTCTATCAGCTGGACGAACTCGAAAAGAAACACTCAAGCGTCAATTCCAAGATCGAGTCGGGCGCAGTGCCCGGCGAATTCATGAAGTTCGGCATTGTAACCAAGCCGGACGGTGAAGGCCCGCCCCTGCACGAGCATCCGAACGAGGAGCAGTTCACCGTCATCCTCTCCGGTCAGATGCACTTCGTGCTCGGCGATGAGGACCGGGTGGTCGGTCCGGGAACGCTGATCCACATTCCCCGCAATACCCGCCATCGCTCGCGCCCGGTCAATGGGCCGGCGACCTTCATCACGGTCAAGAGCCCGTGCGGCAATGGCGACCTCTCTCAGGACTACAACCTGCGACCGGAGGCAAAAGAGATCGAAGCGCTCTATCCGGGCAAGCGCTAATAAAAAGAGCTCCTTCCCCCTCGATGGGGGCAGGGATGGGAGTGAAAAAGTTGCGCATGATGAGGCGGTCCACCCCAACCCTAACCCTCCCCCATCGAGGGGGAGGGAACCTATTTTTTTGAGATGGTCCTTTGGTTCTTCCCCTTTTCAAGGAGGGGTGGACCGCAGGGCCGGGGTGGTCATGTAGCGCGGCAATCCCTTGCCGCGAACGATGCCGGCAACGGATTGCCGGCCTACAGAACGATGCCGGCAACGGATTGCCGGCCTACAGCCGCGAACGACGCTATATTGTCACGCGATCTTAGATGACCTTGCGATCGCGGAGCCCCTGGATCGTCGCCGCGCTGTAGCCGAGCCCCGTCAGTACCGCCTCGTTGTGCTCGCCCAGTTCCGGCGCGATGCCGATGCGGGCCGGCGTTTCGGAGAATTGCCACGGCGAGCCGTGCACTTTGAGTTTCTTGCCGTGCTTCGGATACTCGACCTCGGTCACGTAGCCGTTGGCCAGCACATCGGGGTCGTTCGATGCTTCGAGCAGCGTGTTGATCGGCGCCGAAACGATGTCGGCACCGCGCAGCAACGCGACCCATTTGTCGCGCGGGCCGGTCGCGAACAGTTGATCGAGCGTTTTGAGCAGCGTCTCCCGCCGCTCATCCGACACCATCGCGGCGCCGAGGTCGCCAAATCCCGCCGTCACCAGCGTGTCGTAAAAGCCCAGCGCGGACATGGCCGCCTTCCATTTGACGCCGCGGAGCTGGAAGACGAGCGGCTTGCCGTCCACGTCGTTGAAGCTCGCAGAGATGCCCGGCCGTTCCGGCGTGCCGGTGACGCGCGCCTGGCCCGCGACCGGGTTGCGGTTGCGCCACATCGCGGTGGTGAGCGTCCAGCCCATCAGCCGGATCTGCCCTCCCAGCAACGAGCAGTCGACCTTCTGGCCGATCCCCTGCGTCCGGGCGCAATGCAGGGCCGCCAGCATCCCGCCGAAAGCGAGTATTGCGCAGGTCTCATCGGCTACCGATACGATGCCGGTGCGCATGGGCTGGCCCGGTGTGGAATAGGCCTCGGCGATGCCGCCCAGTGCCTGCGCCATGGAATCGGTGCCCGGAAGGCGGGCATTTGGTCCCTTGGGGCCGTAACCGGAAATCGAGACGTAGACGATCTTCGGGTTGACCTTCTTCAGGTCCTCGTAGCCGTAGCCATTCTTCTCCGCCGCACCTGGGCGGAAGTTCTGGCCGAAGATATCGGCGCGGGCCACGAGCTTGTAGAGGATCTCCCGCGCCTCCGCGGATTTGAGATTCAGCGTGACGCTCTTCACCCCGCGGTTGTTGGTTTCGAAAATGGTGCTTGGCAGGCCGGGAAACACGCTGCCTGCCCGGGTGTTGTCGCCTTTTTCCGGCACCTCGATCTTGATGACCTCGGCGCCCAGATCGGCCATCAGCATGTAGGGAACCGTGCCGGCCTGCGCGGTGGAGCAGGCGACAACCTTGACGCCGTCGAGCGGACCACGTAATTGAGTCATGGCAATTTACCCCCACCCTAACCCTCCCCCATGAATGGGGGAGGGAATGTCAATTTGTGATCGACTTCCCCAACACATTCGCTCCCTCCCTTGCGCACACGGTGCGCGGGGGAGGGTTGGGGAGGGGGAAGTCCTTATCCGGTCTTCAGGCCCTTGCGCGCGATAAATTCGGGGAACGCGTCCTTGGCCTTCGCGCCGCGCAGCACGGTCCGGGTGTATTCCTTCTCGGCATCGAACTGCTTTTCCAGTCCCTGCGCCATCTGCTTCAACATCAGAGCCTTGATGCCCATCACCGCCCCGCGATGGTTTGCGGCGATCATTTTCGCCAGCTCCATCGTCTTCGCCCGCAGTTGCGCACGCGGAACGAGGTGGTTCAGCAGCCCGATGCGGTAGGCTTCCTCCGCCTCCACGATGCGGGCGGTGAACAGCAACTCCTTCGCGATCGGCCAGCCGACCTGGTTGGGCAGGGTCCAGGTGCTGTTGATCCTGCCATAGGCCGCGGCCAGAAAGCGGAACCGGGTTCCCTCGCAGCCCACCCGCATGTCGAGCGATGAAGCGAGCACCGCCGCGCCGCCGTAGGCGATCCCATTCATCATGCCGATCGTCGGCTTCGAAGACGCGCTGATCTCGTAGCTGCCCCTTCTCTGGCGCTTCGCATCCAGTTCTTCATCCGAATACTGCGCGTCGTCCGACAATTGCTCGTGGATGTCGCCGCCCGCCGAGAATGCGCGCTCGCCGGCTCCGGTGATTACGATGCAGCCGACCGCAGCGTCGGCCTCCGCCTGTTTCACCGCGTGATGCAGTTCCTGCTGCAGTTTGCGGTTCATCGCGTTCAGCTTCTCGGGCCGATTGAGCGTGAGGATCGCCGCGCCATCTTCCACGTCGACCAGGATATGTTCGTAAGCCATGGTTCCATCCTCCAGACACGAGCCAGGGCCGTATCATAACGGCAAAGGGGCGGGCACGAATGGCCGGGAAGCTACTTCGGCGGCTTCGCCAACAGGAAAAACAACGACCCCAATCCGGCCAGCACCGCCAGGAGCGTAAAACCTGCGCGGTAGTTCCCGGTCCAATCGGCGAACGCACCGGCAATGATCGGCCCGCCGATCTGGCCGAAAACGGTAATCAGGGACGACAGCCCGATGATCATGCCGATGGAGCGCCGGCCGAAGTAGTCGGCGCGGATCGCCTGCATGAATGGGCCGCGCAGACCCCAGGCCGCGCCGTGCACCAGCGCGGAGATCGCCAGGATAACGGGGCTCGTGGCATAGGTGAGCATC
>JACQGN010000246.1 GCA_016199545.1 Betaproteobacteria bacterium
AGCGTGGTGCGCCCGCGCGCGAGCCGCTCCAGCGCCGCGGCAACCTGGCGTTCGCTTTCGGCGTCGAGCGAACTCGTGGCTTCGTCGAGCAGCAGTATCGGCCGGTCCGCGAGCAGCGCCCGCGCGATCGAAATGCGTTGGCGCTGGCCGCCCGAGAGCTTGACGCCGCGCTCGCCCAGATCGGTGTCGAACCCCTGCGGCAGGCGCTCTATGAATTCCAGCGCATGCGCTGCGGCACAGGCCTCGCGTACCGCGTCGAGCGAGGCCTCCGGGCGGCCGAAGCGCACGTTCTCGGTCACGCTCGCCGCGAAGATCACCGGGTCCTGCGGGACGATGGCCACCGCGCGGCGCGCGTCGTGCGGATCGCAGTGGCGGATATCGATGCCGTCGATCAGCACGCGGCCCGCCTGCGGATCGTAGAACCGCAGGATCAGCGCGAACACCGTGGTTTTGCCCGCGCCCGATGGGCCGACCAGCGCGACGCGCTCGCCCGGCCGCACGCTGAAGGAAACCGGGCCGAGCGCCACCGTGTCCGGGCGCGCCGGATAGGAGAACCTGACCTCGTCGAAGCGGATCGTACCGCTCGCCCGCGGCGGCATGCGGCGCGCCGGCGCCACCGCCGACAGCGCAGGCTGCGTGTCGAGCAATTCCATCAGGCGCTCGGTGGCGCCCGCCGCGCGCTGGATCTCGCCCCACACTTCGGACACCGTCCCGGCGCCGCCCGCCACGATTGCCGCGTAAAACACGAACGCCGACAGCTCGCCCGCAGTGAGGCTCCCGTCGAGCACGTCATGCCCGCCGATCCACAAGATCACCCCGACCGCGCAAAAGCCGATCAGCATCACAACCGAGATGAGCCACGCCTTGACGTGGACGCGCTGCCGGCCGGCCTCGAAGGCGGCCTCGGTGGCATCGTTGAAGCGGGAGCGCGTGCGTTTCTCGTGCCCGTAGGCCTGCACGGTGCGCATCTCGTGCAGCGACTCGTCGATGTGCGCCGAAACGTCGGCCACCCGGTCCTGATTTACGCGCGACAGCCCGCGCACGCGCCGCCCGACGATCAATATGGGGATGAGGGTCGCCGGCACGCCCAGCACGATCAGCGCGGCGAGTTTGAGGCTGGTGGCAAAAAGCAGGATCAGCGCGCCGAGCATCATCAGGCCGTTGCGCAGGAACATCGAGAAGCCGAATCCGATCACCTGCCGCAGCTGCTCGCTGTCGTTGGTGAGGCGGGAGGCGATCTCCCCGGTGCGCGCGGCATCGAAGAACGCGGGCGTGAGCGTGAGCACGTGGGCAAAGACCACGCGCCGCAGATCGGCGATGACCCGCTCGCCGACGCTCATCATGAAATAGAACCGCACCCAGGTTGCGCACGCGAGCACCGACGACACCGCCACCACCGCGGCGAGCGCGGTGTTGAGGAGATGCGGGTCGCCGCTGCCGAATCCCGCGTCGATCACGTGGCGCAGACCCTGGCCCAGCGCGAGCACGCAACTCGCCGCGATCACGAGCGCAAAGAGCGCCAGCGCAATGCGCCAGCGATACGGGGTCAGAAAGCGGGCGAGCCGCGCGAGTTGCGCAAGTTCGCCCTTGGGCGGCGCGACGAGGGTTTCGGGAGGCAGCACGCCCCTATTCTATCAACGCACGTTTTGCAGCAACAGCAGAAGGCCCGCCAGCACGCCGGCGTTGTTGAGGAACATCACGCGGCTTACGTTGCGCCGTGCCGGGTCCTGCATGTTCCAGAAACGGTGAAAGATCGCAGTGGCCGCGATGGTGAAAACGATCAGGCACATGACCCCGATGTCCGCGCGCCAACCGCCGAGGATGAGGGCGCAGCCGGCGAACTGGAGCGTCATGCCGGCCCAATGCACGACGGCCGGAAACGGCGTGCCGGACGCGCCCATGCGCTGGATGTGATCCGTGACCCGCGCCGGAACCAGGTTACACAGGCCCGCCACGACAAAATACGCCACGAACAGCAAGCGGCCCGCCAAATCAAGCCATGAAGCATCCTGGATCATCCGTTCACTCTCCTCCGGGCCGACCTCGTGTCGTCGCGAGGAAACAGCGTCGACGTGGTGATGGGTAACAGTTGACACCCGAACGTCATAATGCGCCAGCGCGCAGGCGTCGTGGACGTTCCACGCATGGGGTTCCGAAGCACGTCACCATTGTCGCTGTTTCCCGAATCAGGAAAACCCATTCAATCAAGCACTTGCCTGAACACAACCGGTTCGTGTCGCCGGTCAGCGACCGCGCGGCCCCGTTTTCGCGCCGGAGCATTCTGTTACCCATTGTACCGTCAGCAATTCCTGCCGTTGGCATGCTTTTCGCTCTCTTATGATGACCGAATCCGAGGACGGTGTTCACGTCGCCGGACCAGGTTGTGCCAGGACGCAAACTGACTCGTCATCGTGGAAAGGCGTGTAACTTGATTAAACAACATGGAGATTCATTCATGCAAACCCGTCATCAAATAGCACTGCTGACTGCCGGCCTGCTGATTGGAGCGCAGATCGGCATCGCCTCGATGGATACCCCGATCGCGGACTCCAGCGACCAAATGGAGCCAATCCCGAGCGAGGCACTAGCCTTGGAAGGCGGCATATCCGGAGAACCGGCGGAAGCACAAAGCGAGGCGGCCGCCACGCCGGATGAAAACGGCCAAACCCCAATCGCAGCGGACGAGCAGCCGATCATGCCTTTGGCCGCGCGACACACCGAACCGCAAAGCACGGCGTTCCCCGCCTCGGCGGATGACTTGCAGATGTTGCCGGCGATGGCCGAGTACCTCGACCGCACCGCGCACCTGCGCGTCACGGGCGCCAGCGGCAACGTGTTTCCGGCTTCCGCCGACGAACTGCCCATGCTTCCCGCATTGGTCGCGTTCCTGGATGGGCGCGAGGCTACGCGACTTGCTGCCCAAATGGGGCAGCCGGTAGCGGGCGACGCAACCGCTGCAGACGCAAGTCTGGACGAATCGTCGGAGACTGCGGTAACCACGCCGACCGAGCAGGAACCCGCACGGGAGGTCAGCCTCCTCGATCGTATCCTGCCGCAGAGGCTCCGCAATCTGTTCTAACTAACGCTTCTCGCGCTGGAACTGGGCGACGGCATGGAAGCCGTCCGCCGCGCACGCACAGGGCCCGAACCACCATCCGCGCCCTGTGCGTGCGTCGTTGGGAAGCGAGAATCGCGCACCACATCAAACGCGAGCGTCGTATCCCGCTAGTACCTGCGCGTCGATGACGCAGGGCTGCCCTTCCTGCACCACCCTGATTCCTTTCTCGATCGCTGGCAGCAAGGCGGCAGGCTCGGTCACCGGTCCAATACCTTGCGCGCCTTGTGAGCGCGCCATCCCGGCGAAATCGACGTCGGGATCGCCGATACGCTGGCCGATCCAGCGGTTCTCCTCGGGACGGCCGCGCTGGAGTGCGATGCGCCCCTGGTGGCGCTCGTCGTTGTAGAACGAACGGTTGTTGCAGACGATCATCAGGCACGGAATCTGGTAACGTGCGGCAGTCCACACCGCCGTGTTGCCCATCAGGAAATCGCCGTCGCCAACGAGCCCGATGGGAATCCGGCCGCTGCCTTTCAGCGCGAGCGCCGCCCCTACCGTATTGCCTGGCCCTGATCCGACCCCGGCGCCCCCGTCGTGCCCGATGTAGTCGAGCGGATGCCGGAAGTGGGTGTAGGCGCCGTTCCACCCGAGCGGAAAGCGCGTATAGCACACGTCGATGCCGCGCGTCGCGGTCTCCAACGCGGCGGCGAGACTGCGCAACGAAACCGCGTCCGGCGCCGGCGGCAGCGGCTTGCCGGCGAGCACGGTCGCGCTCGCCAGCCGCAGCGCGGTTGCCTCGAGCAGCAGCGGCACTGCGGCATCGGTCTCGCACATGAGATAAAGATCGATCGGCGGCAGGCCCTGGTAGTCCGCGCTCCAGCCGCGATGACTGTGCGCATCGCACGAGACCTGGATCACCGTGGCTGCAATCGGTTTCTCACCGTAGGCCTGCTTCAAAGTGCCGGCAAGATCGAGCCAGTCGAGCGAGAGGATGACATCGGCTGAAGCGACCAGCTCGCGCGCCTCCGGCGTGAGATACGCCCCCGGCGGCGCCGCATGCAGCCGATGGTCGGTCGGAAATGCGGCGGCGAGCTTGATGTTGGTCAGCACTGGCGCATTCAGCTTCTCGGCGAGCGCGATGCGTGCGTTCCATGCGTCGACGCTGCGAGAACAGCGCCCGGCGAATATCACCGGACTCTTCGCGCCCGAGAGCAGTTTCGCGGCCGCGGCGACGAGTTCCACTGCAGGGCGCGCGGGCGGCGGCACCCGATACCGCGATACGTCAGGGAGCGGTGGCATCGGGCCGATCTTCGCTTCCTGCATGCTGACATCGAGGTTGAGATACACGGGACCCCGCGGCGCGGTCTGCGCGATCTGGCTCGCGCGCAGCACAGCCTCCATCGCCGCCACCGGCGAACCCGGCTGGTTGTCCCACTTGGTAAAGTTGCGAATGAGTCCCCCCTGGTCGGAACTCGTGTGTATCCAGTCGATCCATGGGCGGCGCTTGGTCGCATCCCACGGCCCGGTTGCCCCGAAGATCATCAGTGGGGCGCGGTCGCACCATGCGTTGTAGACCGCCATCGTTGCGCGCATGAGCCCGATGTTCGCGTGCAGCGCCGCCGCCATCATGCGATCCGATGCCTTCGCGTAGCCGTGCGCGATCGCGACCGCCGTCTCCTCGTGCACCGTGAGCACCATCTGCGGGTTGCGATTGCCGAGATAGTTGACGATGCTGTCGTGCAGTCCGCGGTAACTCGAGCCTGGCACCAGCGCAATATAGGGGATATCGAGCGCGCGCAGCACCGCGGCGATCGGATCGCTGCCCCAGAATTCGGTGCCCGGCGGGGCCGGCACCGGCGTATCGTGGACGATTGACGCCTCCGTCGCTTCCCTTGAACTCATCGCATCTCTCCGTGATCTGGACGCGCCATGGCGCCCTGAAATCGAGGGGCAATCTTACCCCGAAGTGCCTTCGGACTGTCAGCCACGCGCCGTCACGACCCCGCTTGTCCCGGGCACGGGTATTTGCAATACTCAGCAGGCCGTCGGATATGATGCTCCGACTGCCTGCTAACCGAAGGACCACCGAATAACAGAATCCTGGTCGTACGAGAGCGCCGGGATTGAGAGTTCAGATCAAGTGAGATGGATGTGTCTGAGATGAGAGTCATTCGTCCGATCTTGACTCATATTCTTGCCAGGCGGTCTTGCATAAGGAATCTGCCGGGAACCTGCCCGGCAGATTCCTAGAGCCACGCGTGCGCGCGCTGGTGACAGGATTTGAGCCGTTCGGCGGCGAGAACACCAACGCTTCACGCGAAGCCGTTCTCCGTTTGCCGCCGCGAGTCGACGGCATCGAGATCGCCACTGCGATTCTGCCGACGTCCTACGCGCGTTCGATTGCGGAACTCGACGCGGCGATCGCCCACGCCCGGCCGCATATCGTGCTGTGCGTGGGACAGGCGGGTGACAGGACTGCGTTGAACGTCGAACGCGTGGCGATCAACGTGCAGGATACGACCCTTGCCGACAACGACGGCGCCCGACCGGTCGACAGGCCAATCGTGGCAGGCGGACCGCCGGCCTGCTTTGCGACCCTGCCGATCAAGAAAGCGGTGGCTGCGTTGCAGGCGGCCGGACTCGCGGCGCAGCTATCCAACAGCGCGGGCACGTTCGTGTGCAACCACGTGTTCTACGGTCTGATGCGACTCGCGGCTCGCAAGAAGCATCGTTTCAAGGCGGGATTCCTGCACGTCCCTCAGCTCTCCGTGGTGACGCGCGCAAGCGGCAATCCTGCGATGGCACTCGCAGACATCGTGCGCGGCATCGAAGTGATCCTGCGGGTCAGCGCCGTCGAAGCGGGCGGGAATTGAGCGCTCCGTTGCGCGCGTGCTAGCATGCCCGTACCATCCAGTGCCGAGGCTGCGGTGAGGGAACCTCTGAAAAACGTCTTCCCGGCGGAGGCCGGGATCCAGGAAAACATTGATTTCACTGGACTCCGGTTTTCACCGGAGTGACGAATTTGGAGTTGTTCAGAGCTTTCTTAGATGCGTGGCGTTGGACATGAACGTTCAGGCAGTTTCGATCGGGAGGCAGGCGATGAAGATAGACGATCTCAGACAGCCGACAGTCGTGGTATACGAACCCGTCGCCGAGGACAATGCGGCCCAGGATGCGCTCGCGCGGCGATTGCCGGGTCTTGATGGCAAGGTGATCGGGCTCCTCGACAACACCAAGGACCTGGTCGACACGCTGCTCCATGAGGTGAGGGAGCTTCTGCAGAAGGATTTTCCCGAGGCCGAGTTCCGCTACTTTCGCAAGGAGTCAGTAAGCGGAGCGCCCCCGGACCTCATGGAACGGGTGGCGGCCTGCGACGCGGTCGTCACCGCAGTCGGCGACTGAGGGTCATGCTCGTCGTGGAGTGTCCGCGACAGCATGAGTCTCGAAAGGCGGGGCATACCGACCGCCACCTTCGTCACGCACGCGTTTCACGACTACGCGCGCGGGCTGTGCCGCATGCAGGGCATGGCAGCTTTGCCAATCGTGGTGATTCCGCATCCGATCGCATCGCGTCCGGTCGATGAATTGCGCGAGAAGGTGAGAAAGGTTTACGCGCAAGTGCGTGAAGCGCTCACGCGTTCATAGACGTCACGTGCCGATTCGCGTACCCGCAACCGCCTTCATCCCCATTCCGACCCTCGCCGGGGAAAACGGGCCGGAACACAGAAGGCGCCAATCGCGGCCGGCTACGTCCGGCGCGCGCCACCGGGAATACCAATGAACGACATCGTGCCCCTCGCCTCCCGCCCCTTCGAGGTCGACAACAGCTTCGAGAAGATCTTCGAGTTCTTTGACCAGTGTTACGAGAAGGGCTGGACGGACGGGCTTCCGGTTCTTCCCCCGACGGCGAATGCGGTGGCGTCGATGCTGCGATACACGGACCGCAGGCCGAACGAGGTGATCGGGGTCATCCCGCCGCGCAACGGCGCCGCCACTGTCGAAAAAATCGCGATCAACGCAGTCATGGCGGGCTGCCGGCCCGAGTACCTGCCGGTGCTCATTGCGGCGGTCGAGGCCATGGTGCAGCCCGATTACAACCTCTACGGCCGCCAGACCACCACGCATCCCGGTGCGCACCTGCTGATCGTCCACGGTCCTATCCGCAAGGAACTCGACGTCAACTGCCGGCAGAATGTGCTGGGCCACGGCTGGCGCGCGAATGCAACGATGGGACGGGCGCTGCGCCTAATCACGATCAACGTCGGCGGGAACAAGCCGGGCGTCACCGATATGGCGACTCACGGCCACCCGGGCAAGTTTTCATACTGCATGGGCGAGGACGAAGAAGGCAGCCCCTGGAGCCCGTTCCACGTTGACCGCGGTCTCACTGCGGACACCAGCGCGGTAACCGTGATCTGCGCCGAGGCCCCGCACAACATCAATGACCAGGTAAGCAAGACGCCGCAGATGTTGTTGGGATCCGCCGCGTCCGCCATGTCCCATCTCGGCGCGAATGGCCCCTACCGCAGCAGCCTGCGCAGCGAGCAGATGCTCGTCATGACCTCGGAAATCGCGCAGTGGCTCGCTGAACAGGGGTGGTCAAAGCAGGACGTGAAGATGTTTCTGTTCGAGAAGGCGCGCCAGCCGGTGCGTAACCTGCGCGACCGCGGCGGCTGGGCAATGTGCCCGCTGCCGAAATCCGTCGATCCCGACGACGATGATTGCATGGTGCCTATCGTCGACCGCGCCGAAAACATGCTCGTCGTCGTCGCCGGCGGCCACCAGCGGCACATGAACGCGATCCTCACCTCGAGCTACAACCTGAGCGTCACCCGTCCGATCACCCGCAAGGATGGCACGCCGGTACACTCGACGCAGGATTTTCTGAAGTAGCCGGGTGCGGGCGTCATGCATCGCCGGAGGCATCATGGATGAAAAGGAACTGAGCGATCTCACCCGCAGGACCGCCGAGCGCCTGTTTGGTGCTCCTGAAAAAGGCCTGGGCGCTTACACGCTGTGGCGCAGCTTCGACACGGAACTCGCACGTCAGTTTTCGCTGTTTTTTACCGGCCGCCTGTACGCCCGCGAGGTCATCACTCAGAAAGAGCGCGAACTGTGCGCCGTCGCCGCACTCACGGTGCGCAACTTCTGGGACGAACTCCACATCCATTGCCACGCCGCGCGCAACGTCGGCGCCACGCGCGAAGAAATCGCCGAGGTCATCTTCCAGATGGCCACCTACGGCGGCGCCCCCTGCACCGTCGAAGGGCTGAAGACCCTCAGGAAAGTGCTCGAGGATCGCGGCGAGTGGCATGACCCGGCCGGAAACACGTCGACCTAGAATTTTGAGTACCCGCCGTCGATCAGCAGCGCGTCGCCGGTGTGATAAGCGCTCGCATCACTCGCGAGGTACACGGCGATGCCGCCAAGATCCGCGGGTGTGCCCCACCGCCTCAGCGGCACGCGCGGGAGTACCTTCTCGACGAAGCGCTTGCTGCGCAGCATCGTTTCTGTCATGGTGGTATCGATCCAGCCCGGCAGGATCGCATTGGCCCGGATTCCGTGGCGCGCAAGTTCTACGGCCAAACTGCGCACGATCGAGATCAGGCCGCCCTTGGCCGCAGCATAGTGCTCGCCGCGCGGCTGGCCGGAGTTTGCGGCGATGCTCGACATGACGACCAGCGAACCGCCTCTCCCGCCTTCCATCATGCGTCGAGCAGCGGCGCGCAGAGTGAAGAACGCGCCGTCAAGGTCGATGCGCATCACGCGCCGCCATTCATCGGCTGTCATGTCCACGAACGATGTCACGCCAGCCCCCAATACGCCTGCGTTCGCGAAACACGCATCGATGCGACCCAATCCGGCCATCGCCTCCGAGAACGCGCGCTCAACGGCGGTCTCATCGCCGACATCGCAGCGCACCGCCAGCGCCGTCGCCCCGTACGCGCGCAGTTTTTCGACCGCCGACGAGTTCCGGCCTTCGTTCGTGCCGCAGATGCATACTGCCGCGCCTGCCTGGGCGAGGGCTTCGGCCATGCCGAAACCGATCCCCGCGTTCCCGCCGGTGACGAGGGCAACCTTGCCGGTCAGATCGAATGCGTGGTAGGCCATGCGTCTCCTTCCGTTTTCCACGAGTGGCTCTGATTCACAGCCGCGCATCGCGCGCGACCACAAACTCGCCGCAAAGATGCAGTATAGTAGCGTGTGACATCGCCCACCGGCCCTCGTACTGGCCCTTTGCATGGGGGTTTTCGTATGCTGGACATACTCGATCCCACCCTCGCCACAGCGCGCGAGCAGATCGCCTACGTGCCGCGCCCGAGGAAGCTCGACGGCCTGCGCATCGGCCTCATCGAGAACACCAAGAAGAATTCGGAAGAAGTACTGCGGCGCCTCGCTGAAAAACTTGAGGCGGCTCACGGCATGAAGTTGGAGGTGCTGGTGCACAAACCCCAGCGCGCACCGCTTAAGGAAGCCCAAATTGCGGAACTCAAGGGCCGCACCGACTTCGCGATCACCGGTGTCGGGGACTGAGGGGCGTGCTCGTCGGGCAGTCTGCTCGACGCCGTCATCCTCGAGAAGGCCGGGATACCCGCGATTCCGATACTGACCGACGCCTTCGACTCGACCGCAAGGGAAATGGCCGAATTGTGGGGTGTCCCGGACTTCCGGTTCGTGATGATTCCGCACCCGCTCGCGAACCTGGCGCCTGACGACGTGGATCGGCGCGCCGACGAGCTGCTCGGCAAGGTGCTGGGGCTGCTGCAGAAGGGCCAGCCCGAATAGTTCTCGAAAGGGCGTAAATCGTGACTGGCGGGGCGTGACCAGTCACAGTGAGCATCGTAGGTTGGGGCGAGAGGAGCGAACCCCAACACTCCGAGGTAATTGTTGGGATGCACTGCGTTTATCCCAACCTACGAATCTTGTCGTGATCTCCGAAGGTTGGGGTGAGCGACGCGAACCCCAACGCACCAATATAATTATTGGGATGCACTGCGTTTATCCCAACCTACGCATTGGAGGAGGGAAATCATGAGATTCGCCGCATCCCGCCTGCTTTTCGTCCTTTCGGGCGTGTTCGCAGCGATGTCACCGGCGCACGCGCAGTATCCGAACCGGGCGGTGCGCATCATCGTGCCGACGTCCGTGGGCTCCGGGGCGGACCTCTCCTCGCGGGTGATCGCGCAGCAGCTCTCGGAGCGCTTCGGCCACCAGGTGATCGTGGAGAATCGCGCCGGCGCCACCACCATGATCGGCACCGAGATCGTGGCGAAATCGGCGCCCGACGGCCACACGCTGCTCATGGCGCCTCCGGCGTTCGTCATCAACCAGTCGCTGTTCCGGAAAATCCCCTATGACCCGCTGCGCGACTTCGCTCCCATTACCTACGTGGGCAACAGCCCGCTCATACTCGTGGTGCATCCGTCGTTGCCGCCGAAATCGGTAAAGGAGCTGATCGCCCTGGCGAAGGCGCGGCCGGGCGAGCTCGTGTTCGCGTCGTCGGGCTCAGGGTCGATCACCCACATGTCGGCGGAACTGTTCCTGTACATGACGGGAACGCGCATGTTGCACGTGCCCTACAAGGGGCCCGCGCCGGGGGTGATCGATCTGGTCGCCGGCCGCGTGCAGTTAATGATCACGAGCGCCCCCATCACGCTTCCCCACGTACGGACTGGCCGGCTGCGCGCGCTTGGAATTACCGGTGCCACGCGTTCGGCTGCCGCGCCCGATATCCCCACGATTGCCGAATCTGGCGTGCCGGGTTACGAATCGCAGGCGTGGTATGGCTTGGTGGCGCCCAGCAGCACTCCACAGGAAACCATGGGCCAGCTCAACCGGGAAGTCGTGGGAGTCCTGCGCATGAAAATCGTCAGGGAGCGTCTTGGAAACGAAGGGCTCGAAACCGTCGCAAGCTCCGCCGAGGAGTTGGCCACTTACCTGCGCAGCGAGATGGTGAAATGGGCCAAGGTCGTCAAGGCCGCCGGCATCCAGACGCAGTGAGGAGCGTGACGGGTGACGAGTGACGAGTGACGGGTGAAGCGTGACGGGTGAAGCGTGACTGGTATCTCCATGCCGAGCGATCAGGCGCCTGCCACCGTCGGCGCGTCGGAACAGATTGAATACTGCTACGAGCGCGGCTGGACCGACGGCCTGCCGGTTGTGCCTGCGACGCGACCCCTGGTCGATGCCATGCTCGAAGCGGGCGGATTGAAACCCGATACCGTCATCGCCTCGATGCCATCGCGCAAGGTTGCGGTGACCGCCGAGAAGGTGGCGATCAATGCCGTGATGGCGGGCTGCAGGCCGGAATACATGCCCGTGGTCGCGGCGGCGGTAAAGGCCCTTGCCACGCCGGAATTCGGGCTCCATCATGTCGCGTCCGCGCTTTCGGGGCCGACCATCGTGATCGTCGTCAACGGGCCGATCGCGAAGCAGCTCGGCATCAACGCCACCAACAATGTGTTCGGCCCCGGCGTGCGCGCCAACATGACCATCGGCCGGGCGCTGCGGCTGGTGCTGCTCAATTGCCTCAAGTACCGCCCCGGTATTTCCGACCGCGCGACCATGGGCACGCCTGGAAAGCTGACCTGCTGCATTGCCGAGAACGAGGATAACCATCCCTGGGAGCCATGGCACGTCGAGCGCGGCTTCAGACCGGAACAAAGTACCGTCACGCTGCTCGCGGCGTGCACCATGATCCAGGCCTGGACCTACGGCGATCACGAGCAATTGCTGCGCGCCATCGGCGACGCGCTCTCTTACCTGGGATCGATCGCGATTCTGGGGCGTACGCCGGGCGCCGTCGTGCTCGGCGGCGAGCACGCGGAAGTGCTGCGCGCGAGTGGCTGGAGCAAAAAGCAGATTCGCGACTTCGTCGTCGCTCACACCGGTCGTTCGATCGCTGAGCTGAAGCGGACCGGGCGGCTCGACGGCGCCGTGACGGATGACGACGCCAAAGCCGTGCATTACGCCATGGACACGCCAGCCGACCTGATGCTGGTCTGCGCCGGAAGTTCCATCGGCCCGCTCTCGATGGTTCTGCCGGGGTTTGGTTCGTCAAAGACCGCGGGGCGCAGTCCCACGATACTAATCGAGGGGGCCGGCGGAGTCTAAGAGTCGCGTTGCGCGCTTTCGGACAAAACGCAATGGAGCGAGGCATGAAGTCGATCCGGGGGCTTTTCGCTGTTACGCTTTGCGGTGCACTGCTCGGCCTGTGTGAAGCCGAGTCGCGCGCCCAAAACTATCCGGCCAAGCCGGTTCGTTTCATCGTGCCGTTTGCTCCCGGGGGTGGCGCCGATACCACGGCGCGGCTCATTGCGCCAAGGGTCAGTGAACGCGTGCGACAGCAGCTGGTGATAGACAATCGCGGTGGAGCGGGCGGCACCATCGGCGCCGGCCTCGCCGCCAGGGCGGTGCCGGACGGGTACACCATCGTATTGGGCACGGCAAACCTCGCGGCAAGCGTAAGCCTCTTCGACAAGCTGACGTTCGACCCGCTGAAGGATTTCGCGGCGGTGACGCTGCTGGCCAAGGCGCCCAGCGTTATCGCTGTTCATCCCTCGTTGCCGGTGAAATCGGTGAAGCAACTGATCGCGCTAGCGCGGGCAAACCCCGGGACGATCAACTACGCGGGCGGCACCGTAGGCTCGCTACTGCATCTCGACGCCGAGTATTTCAAGACCTTGGCGAAAGTAGACCTGGTGCGCGTCCCCTACAACAGCTCGGGCCCCTCGATGATCGGGGTGGTGAGCGGCGAAGCAGCAGTGGTGATCGCGCCGGCGTTGTTGGTGCTGCCGCACGCAAGGAACGGCAGATTGAGAGCGCTGGCGATTGCCACCAACCAGCGCTCGCCGGCGCAGCCTGATCTGGCCACAGTCGGGGAGTCGGGGCTGCCTGGGTACGAAGCAGCCCAGTGGTACGGCATTCTAGTTCCGGCCGGGACGCCGGAACTGATCGTCTCTAGGCTCAACAGTGAGTTCATGCAGGCGGTGCAGACGCCGGAGCTGGCTTCGCGGTTGCGCAGCGAAGCGACGATTCCAATCGGCAGCACGCGTGACGAGTTCACCATGTATTTCAGGGACGAAATCGCAAAGTGGGCCAGAGTGGTGAAGATCTCGGGCGGGCGCGCGTACTGAATGGGGCATGTAATGACACCGTTGGCTGCAGGAATGCTGGCGCAACTGCTGTTATTCGGATGTCAGGCAGAAATCCATCCTGCTCTCACTCAGTCGATACGAATTCCAGCGGCCTTGATCACCTTGGCCCACACATCGGTTTCGGCTTTGATGTAAGCCTTGAACTGTTCCGGCTCCTTCGTTGAAACTTCAAGGCCAACGCGTCGGATTGCCACATTGACATCAGGCGTCTTCAAGATACTGTTGGAGGTATCGTAGAGCGTTCTTACGATCGCGCCCGGCGTGCGCGCCGCAACCAGCAATCCGAACCACGAAGTGACCTCGAAGTCCGGGAGCCCCGATTCTGCGATGGTCGGTGTCTCGGGCAGTACAGCGGAGCGCGCCAGGCCGGTTACTCCCAGGGCCTTCAGGCGCCCGGACTTCACGTAGGGAAGCAATGAAGACAGGCTGCCGAACAGGACCTGCACTTCGTTACTGAGTAGGGCGGTCGAGGCGGGACCGCCGCCCTTGTATGGCACGTGAACCATGTTGATCCCGGCGCGCGTCTTCATGAGTTCCGCCGCGAGTTGGTGCGGGCTTCCAATTCCCGCCGAGCCATAGCTCAATTTGCCGGGCTGCGCTTTCGCAAACCCGACCAGGTCATTGACTGTATTCGCCTTGATCGACGGATGGACGACCAGCACGTACTGGGCGTTAGCCAACAAGATGACCGGCTGAAGATCCGCATCGACGTTGATGGGCAATTTGTAAAGCGTGGGGCTAACGGTGAGAGACGTGCTCAGCACCAGCAGCACGGTGTGTCCGTCGGGGTTGGATCGTGCAACGATTTCAGTTGCGATATTTCCGGAAGCGCCGCTCCTGTTGTCAACCACCCACGGCTGACCGAGTGCTTCGTGAAGCCTGGGTGTAAGTATGCGGGCGAAGGTATCTGCGGTCCCCCCCGGCGCAAACCCTATCACGAGCCGTACGGGCCGTTCGGGATAGACCGGCGCAGCGGCGGCGAGCGCAGGCGTCGCTGAACTCAACGCAGCGATCGCAATCAAGCACTCCAACACGATTGTCACAGGCAACCTCAGGCTTGCCATGACCCCTCCCGTGCATCTGCGCCGTGAATCGACTCGTGCTGGTCCTGACGTCGTGTCAGCGCACGAAGTCATGAACCGATCTGATCGGCCGACCGTCCTTGAACGTTATGGGCTTGGTCACGCACTCGGCGAGATCGCCGGTTGTGGGAATGACGAGATTATGCCGGCCAGGCCCCCCCGCGACCACAATAAAGATGCTCTCGGGTGACTTCACGACCGGCATGGTGGCTTCATCATCATTCACGTCAATCCAGATTTTGGGCGACGTGGCATGAAACCACCCGCCGCGATCCCGGGCGTCTTTGACCTTCTGCCGCGCCTGCTCGAACAGCACCTGCTTGATGTCGCTCTTCGACCAGCCGAACGAGGCAATAAACTTCGCCCCTTCCGGCGCAAAGAAGATCATGTTCTCCCCGGGCCGGTAAATGCCATTAGTGCCCAGATGCGCCATCGTGGAGGCCACGGTCCCCAGATATCGATGCGGCGTCTTGGCCACATGCTCGAACGAATTCACGGGACACTGGCCGGGAAAGATGGTTACCGTGCTGGTCTCGGGCGCGTAGCCCATCTCGACGTGGAGCGGCTCCCACGGACTTTCCTCCTCGTACTCGCCCACGCAGTATGTGTAGCGGGCGGGCATGCCATGGGTGGACATATCCGTCACCTGGGGAATGGCGCCACCGATATTGCGGAAGATGAGCCGAACCGCCCGTCCTATCGTCGCATTCGCGCGCCAGCCGGGGCCAAAGCACTGTCCGGCACAGTTCACGTCCAGCTCCTTGCGAATGGGCCCGTTGACAAGCACCAGGTGCCCCGCCGGGTTGGTAGTGGTCTGCCGACCGTAGAGGTTGTACTTATCCTCCATTGCGGCTTTCACTGCGGTCAAGACCACCGGGAAGTACTCAGGCAGACAACCAGCCATAACACAGTTTATGGCCAGCAGTTCCAGGGTGGCGGGGGCATTTCGCGGCGGCAGGTTACAGACGATGTCATTCGGGCTGAAATCCGTAAACCGCAGCATCGCGGTAACCGCGTCTTCTGTAGGCGGGATGATGGGAAGGCCATCGGTCCATCCTCGCTCGTAGAAGAGCTTATTGATATCCCCGATGGAATTCGGGACCTCGAGGCTTTCAGTGGTAAAGGTTGTCTCAACAGGCATGAGCGCCCCTCAATGATCTGCTATGTGGGGATCAGCCTTGCGGTCGCCTTGGGTTTGGAGCCACGCCGGTACGGAAGATGGCTTCAGAAACGCCCTCGAAGATCGCATCGGCATGTGCCTGCAGTTCACCGTCTGACAGGGAGACAATGGGGTGCGGCACCGAGAAATAAGGCAGGTCTGGCCGCTTGAGCAACCGGCGATGCGTTTCCGCCGCATTGATAAACCCCGACGTGACGATGGTAGCCGTGGCGATGCCTCGTTGCTCGAGTTGCGCGCTGTCGTGGAGACTCCACGACGTGCACGACCCTCAGTCACCTATGCCGTTTACGACCGCCTGGCACCGTGCCGCCAGGTCTGCAATAAGCGTCTCGGGCGCCCGCCGACCAGCCTCGGGCTTCTTGGCCCTCACAAAGCGCAGGCCATCAAACGCCTGCGAAAGGCGCTCCTGAAGGCGGTCGAGAATCTTGTCGGTGTTGTGCTTGTGGTTGTCGAGTAGTCCAATGACCAGCGCGGACTGGTTCGCACGCTGGGTGCTCGCTTGAATCTCTTTCTCGAACGCCGGTTCCTTGGCCACCGGCACAAACACACGGATCGTGTCACTCATACGGATGAACTCCTCGTTAAGAATGCGCTTCGCTCAGCCCGCCTTGAGGTTGGCCGCCTTGATCACCTTGCCCCATTTTTCTCCTTCCGCCTTCACGAACGCACGGAACTCGTCGGGCGAATTGGTCACGGGCTGCGTGCCCAGGTTGGTGAGCACCTGCGAAACCTTGGGGGTTGCAATGGCCCGGACGGTTTCCTTGTGCAGGCGATCGACGATATCCTTGGGTGTCCCGGCGGGCACCAGGAGACCATACCACTGCGTGACTTCGTAGCCTGGTAGTATCTCGCTGAATGCCGGAAGATCGGGGCTGGACCGCTTCAAGCCCGTGGTCGCAAGGCCACGCAGCTTGCCGGTCGCCATGTGCGGCACAACTGAAGGGCCGGTGCCGAACATCATCGTCGTCTCGCCGGCCATCACCGCGAGCGCGGCCGGCCCGGTTCCCTTGTACGGCACATGCAGGAGCTTTATTTTCGCCATGAGGTTGAGCAGCTCGCCAGAGAGGTGGGGACCGCTGAAGTTGCCGCTTGACGCGTAGGTCAGCTCGCCAGGCCGCTTGCGCGCGAGCGCGAGGAACTCCTTCACCGTCCGCACCGGCAGAGACGGGTGTACGGTCAGTGTGTACTCCGTCAGCGCGACAAGGCTGATGGGGCTGAAATCCCGCAGGGGAACGTACGGCACTTTGGGGTTCGCCGAGGGCAGCATCGCGAGCGGAATCACGTTCCCCATCACCAGAGTGTAGCCGTCCGGCGCCGACTTGGCCGCGAGCTCCACCCCAATCATGCCGCTTGCGCCGCCGCGCGAGTCCACAACGACCTGCTGTCCGAGCTGATCGGACAGCGCCTGCGCGATGACGCGGGCGACTGCGTCGGTTCCACCCCCCGGCGGGAACGGAGATATCAGACGCACGGGCTTCGACGGATACGACTGCGACCACGCCGTCTGCGCCGGCAGGCATAGGGCTGCAACTGCAATCATCATTCGCAAGTGACTCATGGCTACGTCCCGTTCAATGATATGAATGCTTTTCTTGCCGTGATTCCCAGCGCGCCCGGCCTAACCCTCAAGATGGTTGGCGGGATCGGCCGTCCACACCAGAAATGCCGGGCGTGTTCGGATCTCGGCATACCAGCGGTCGATGTTCGGAAACGACACAGTGGCGAGGCCGAGCACATGCCAGCGGTGCACGCGGATGCCGAGCGGGATATCGCCATAAGTAAACCGCTCGCTGCAAATGTAGCGCGTGCGGCCAAGCTGGTCTTCGACAATCTCCAGGCGCTTCAGGAAATCCCGTCGCGCCCGCTCCAGCTCATGGGGGTCGCGTTGTTCCTCGGGCAGCCGGATAAGGTGCATCACCATCTCATGCTGCGGCGGAAGCAGTTCGTTGTTCTCCCAGTCGAGCCAGCGGCTCGCGGAGGCGAAGATCCGGACGTCGTTGCCGTAGAGCAGCTCCGGTGCGTATTGCATCGCCAGATAGCGCACGATCGAATTCGACTCCCACAGGACGAAGCCGTCGTCGTCTATCGTGGGAACGCGCCCGTTCGGATTTTTGGCCCGGTACTCCGGAGTATCTACCACCCCGAACGGCTGGTTTCCCTTCGATACGTGACCACCCGGTCCCATGGTCGCGCTCGCCAGGATGAACTCGAAATCGAGTCCGATCTCTGCGAGTGTCCAAAGCACCTTCTGCGTGCGCCCGGATGTCGGACGTCCCCAGAGCTTCAGCATCAGGGCGGCTTCTATTGAATGGCAATGAAAATAAACTAGTTGGCGCGGGCCCCGGAGACTTCCACCACCTTGGCCCATTTTACGGTCTCGTCGCGCATGTGAGCAGTGAACTCTTGAGGCGTACTACCGCCGGGAATCGACCCCTCGCTTTCAATGCGCGCCCTCAGATCCGGCAACTGCATGATCTTGACAAGCTCGCCGTGCAGTTTGTTGACGATTTCCGCCGGTGTGCCTGTCGGCACCAGCACGCCGTACCACTGGAAAGCAGCAAAGCCGGGAAGCGATTCCGCGATCGCCGGATATTCAGGTAACGCCGCCGCGCGCTGTGGGAGCGTAATCGCAAGCCCACGCAGGCGCCCACTTTTCGCATAAGCCAGCGCGGCAGATATTGGCGAAATGACGACCGGAGCCTCCCCGATCAGCGCGCCAATGACTGCAGGACCGGTGCCCCCGGAATAGGGGATTTGCACGAAGTTTACTTTCGCCATCATCTTGAACAGCTCGGTATTCAGGTGCGACGAAGTGCCGTGTCCTCCGCCGTAATTGATCTTGCCCGGATTTGCCCGTCCCAACGCGATTAGTTCCTTCACGGATTTAACCGGCAGCGAGGGGTGAACCGCAAGCAGGCTTGGTTCCTTGACCAGCAAGGAAACGGGCTGGAAATCCTTCATCGGATCGACCGGCTGTTGCGGGTACAGCTTGAGGCTCATGACAATGTTAGCAGCGGTAAAGAACAGGGTATAGCCGTCGGCTGGCGCTTTGGCCGCCATTTCCGCCCCGATGTAGCCGCCCCCGCCCGGCCGATTGTCCACGACGATCCGTGCCTGTCCCAGTCGCTCCGAGAGCTTGGCCATGATCAGCCGGGCGTATACGTCCGTCCCGCCCCCTGGTGCAAAGGCGACGACGGCCCGGATCGGCTTGGACGGGTAGGCCTGGGCGGCGGCCTGGTCCGAAATAGCGGCCGCCGCGGAAACACCAAGTGCAAGAGCCGAGAACGCTTTCAGTGAACCCATATAATGCTCCTAGCGACAAAGGATATATTCGTCTAATCAAGCTAGCTTCCGGTGGATCCATCGTGCAAACGCAAACAGCTCCCGGTCGCGATTGCGCTTGCCGACGATATAGGCCCCAATGGGCATTCCATTCGGCCCGGTGAATGCCGGCACGGATATCGCGGGCACATGAATGGTCGTCCAGATGAGTGCGAGTTTCGTGTTGCCAGTCGTGCTGAACCCGACCGGAGCCTCGCCGGTTGCGCAGGCCGTCAGCAGAACGTCGTAGTTCTCGAGTATGGGCGTTATCAGCTGCCGGCAGCGTTCAGCCAGCGCCCGCGACTCGAGATAACTGGAGAAGGAGCAGGTCAGGCCGTCGTGGATGCGGCCGTCGCGCAACGTGGTGCTGATTTTTTCCCAGTGATGCTCGATTTCCCATGCGAAATTGCGGGAGAACTCGAAGCCCGATATGAGTCTGTGGGCGTCCGGTATGCCCTCAAAGTTCTTGGGCAACTCCACGTTGGAGACTTTGGCACCCGCGTCGGCCAGTTTCCTCGCCGCGTTCTCGAATAGCTGCTGCGTCGACGATTCGAGCAGCGACCACAAATGCGTGCGGCAGAATCCTACGCGCGGGGCGGGCACGTCCGCCGCTACCGGCACGGGCTCGATGCCGAGCAAAACATCGCGATACAGCGCAATGTCCTCGACCGACCGCGCGAGCAACCCCAGCGTGTCAAACGAGCCCGCCGCCTCCTTGATGCCGACGCACCGCAGATCACCGAACGTGGGCCGATATCCGAATACGCCGCAGTACGAAGCGGGCCGTACGGTCGAACCGCTGGTCTGCGAGCCGATCGAAAGGGCGACCATATGGTCTGCTACAGCCGCGGCCGAGCCGCTCGACGAGCCGCCCGGTGTGCGGGATAGGTCATGCGGATTGCGGGTCCTGGACGGGTGGACATTGGCGAATTCGGTGGTGACCGCCTTGCCGAGCAGCACGCCGCCGGCTTTGCGGCTGAGCGCGACGCACGATGCGTCGGCCCGCGGCCGATGTCCGGAATAGATTGGCGAGCCGTATTCGGTCGGCATGTCGCTCGTGTCGATGATGTCCTTCACCGAGAAAGGCACACCGATCAAGGGTCCGCCCCGGGTGGAGCGGTCTCGCTCTTTCGCCTCCGCGATCGCCTGGTCCGGATTGAGGTATTGCCAGGCCTGCACCAGCGCGTCGCGCTCCGCGATCCGTTCGAGGCATGCGCGAGTCACCGCTTCGCAGGTCGTCCTGCCCGAGCGGACAGCGGCGACGATTTCAGTCGCTGTGAGCCGGTTCAGCACGGTCGCCGTTGGTGTCGAGTCAGCAGGCATCGTCAGGGCTCCTTCAAAACAATTCCGCTGTTTGGCTCAGATCTTGCACTCCTGCGATCCGCAGCCGATGTCGCGGTCCGCCGCGGCGATAAGGCAGTCAAATGACTCCGGCACCCGGATGGGACGGCCGATCACGTTCGGACAGCATCCCGGCAGCCAATAGGCGTTGGTGGGATGCGCGCCACCGGCAACGATCAACACCAGATTGCCAGGCTTTGAGGCAATCGGCCATGGATCAAGATCAAGGCTTTCCGGCGCTTGGATTTCGATCCAGGCACGCGCACCCGAACGGCGCAGGTGTTCCGCCGGAACCCGGGAGTGCTCCCACAGGAACTGGCGAATCGAGTGTTTGGTCCATCCCAATCCCGCCATCAGCTGCGCCACGACCTGCGGAATCAGCAAGACGCCCGGCGTGCCTTCCCGATAACCGACCAGGCAGCCCAATTGTGCGCCTCGCAGGATATCCGCGATCCGGTGCATGCCCTGCAGCACGTCGCCTTCTGATGTCTCCTTGATGGCACTTCGCCGCTTGATGTTGGTGACGCCATTCGCGAATATGAGCGATACCGAATTGGTGCCCGCCCCGAATCCGTGGCGCTCGGTACCATGCGCGAGCCATCCTTGCGGCAGCCCTTCCTCGTCCTCGGCGAAAACCGCGTTCGTATAGCGCATCGCGCCATACATAGCCATGGCCCCGATTCCCGGCAGCGCGCCGCCAAGGTTCTGCTGCATCAGCCGCAGCGCTCGCCCGATGCTTGCGCCAGCGGGGTGTTGCGGATCCGGCCCGAGACAGCCAAATCCGGAATTCAACCGGATCTGCCGGGCGATGGGCCCGTTCACGATGATCACTGGAAATACGCTGCCCGAATCCGCCTGCAGCGCGTCGCTGTCGGAGTGCGGGTCGAGAAACGCTTCCACGGCGGCGACCAGTACCGGCAGGTACTCCGGCCGACCGCCCGCCATCGCCAAGGCGATGGCGCAGCCTTCCACTGTTGCCACTCCGCCGCGTGGTGGAAATTTTCCGATGCCGTGGCTGCGCGGCAAGGGTGATCCGCGCAAGATCCAGTCCACGCGCGCTTTCGTCGCAGGCTGCACCGGAAGGCCGTCGCCCCAGAGGTTGGCAAGCACGAGGTTGCCGGCCTTAACCGCCGCCTCCTCGTAGGTCGCCGCGTCCACGCTCACCATGCGGCTCGACTCTGGCTCCGCACTTCCGCCTGCGGGAGCCCATCGGGTAAGGCCTTCATAGAATTCCTGCTTGCGTTCCCGCAGCGGCGTAAGGTCGCTGCCCGGCAGGAAAAGGCTGATCGGAAAGACGACCATAGACGCGTCCGGCGCCAGGCCGCGCCCCGACATGACGTTCCGGATGACACCGATGAAATCCGTCCGCGCCAACAGGACCGTGGGTATCCCCAGGGTTTCGAGGTTAGCGGCTGCACGGCCGCATGCTGTGGCGCAGGACCCTCAGGCCGCGTTGCCGATGATGACGGCATCGACCCCGCTCTTCTTCAGGCGCCGAGCCGTCTCGTCCGTGCCGATCGCTTCGTTGCCCTTGGGAAAGGCGTCGATAGCGAGCACCTCGGCATCGGGGAAGTCCTGATTGATCATTTCCTTGAGGAGCGGCAGAGCGTAGTACGCCTGCCATTGCTCGTTCGTCAGGAATCCGATCCGTTTTCCGTTCAGCGACGGCGGGCGAAGCGCATGCCGTTGCGTGACATCGGTGATTCCGGTCGGATCGTGGAACTCCAGCGTGATCATGTGCGTCTCCGAAGAATGGCCTCGAGATGATGTGTCGCCGTGTCGCGGCGTGTTCAAGCGGCCGCCGCCGACTTGCCCCCGACCTCGCGCGCGATCGCGCGAACCGCCTTTTCGATGTCCTCCTCGTTGTTGAAGAAGCTCATCGAGAGACGCAGCGCGTCGTCCTTCACGTTGACGATGATTCGGTGCCGTTCCCGCAGCCGGTTCATGATGTCGTCGGCACCCGGCACGAGCACGTTGACGATCTGGGCCCGCTCCTCCCAGGTATCCGGCGTTTGGGACTTCAGGCCCGCCTTCTTCACGAGACTGAGGCACACCCCGGTCAGCTCGCGCACCCGATGTTCGATCGCCAACAGGCCAATCGAGCTCAGAAACTGCGCGCCGCGCCGCAGCACGCGTATGCCCAGAAAGTTCGGATTGCCGCCTTCGAAGCGGTGCGCGATGCGGACATAGTCAAACTGGCTGTTGACATGGGCGCGGGCGGTAGCCGTGCCTGGCGCGACCGGTGCCTTGAGGAAGGGCGTTCGTAGCTGATCCACCAGTTCCTCGCGGCAGTAGACGATGCCTGACCCGGTGAGGCCGAGGAGGCCCTTATGGCCGCCGATTGCGATAATGTCGGCGCCGGGCTCGTTCAATGGCGCGGCGAGGATACCGGCGGCTTGAACGCCGTCCACGACGAGCTTGATCCCGCGTTCCCGGCAAGCTGCGCCAAGCTCGGGCAGGTTGACGCGGCAGCCATTGCCGTAGGTGACATGGGCGGTGGATACGACCCGTGTACGCGCGTCCATCCTTTCAAGGAATGCCGCAAGGGGCAGCCGGCCGCCGCGATGGTGCGCGAACCGAATCTCCACGCCTTTTGCTTCCCAGTTCTTCCACGGCCAGATGTTGGCCACGTGCTCCATGTTGGTTAGCACGATGTTGTCGCCCGCCCGCAGGTCGAACGCGTGCGCGGCGATGCCGAGGCCCTCGGTGGTGTTCTTGGTGAAGGCGATCTCGGCAGGCTTTGCCCCCAGCAGTTGCCCCAGCTCCGCACGGGTTTCGGCCACGTTGTCGGCCGACCACGCGTCTGCGCCAGCCTGCCGGTAGACGTCGTCGTAATACCCGACGATTGCCTGCTCTTGGCAGCGCGGAGGAATGGTCTTGCGCGCGACGTCGAGATACGTCCAGTGCGCGAGGGTCGGAAATTCGTCCCGCATGGTCTGCCAGTTGATGTTTCCCATGGATTCCTGTCTCTTTTTACGTTCCAGCGCGGATTCCCATGCGTCGGCTTCACTGCCCGCAACCGCCGAACCCGGGCGCGCTGCTGAAAATAGCAGTTTGAGGCGCCTCAAGGCTATTGACAATCTCCTTTCTGCGAAGCTAGCCTTCGCGCTCTGCGAAGGGTTGCGCGGTGGCGAATGGGCACGAACGTCGATATCCGCACGCTGGAGGTGATTTGTGCGGCAGCCGAGGAGGGCAGCATCAGCCGCGCCGCAAGGCGCGCGCATCTCGCCCTTGCCGCCGCAAGCCGCCGCATTGCTGACTTTGAGCGACAGGCGGGCGTGCGCATGTTCGAGCGCCATGCCCGCGGCGTTAGCCTCACCCCGGGCGGCCGTGCCCTGCTTACCCGCATCCAGCTCGTGCTAGGGGGGATGGACAGTCTCGCGGGTACGATCGAAGACATAAGAAGCGGCGTCACCGAGCACATGGCGCTGCTCGCCTGCGACTCGGCGATCACGCAGTTCCTGCCGCGAATATTGCATGATTTCCTGGCAGCTTACCCTCGTGTTCAGGTCACAGTCGAAGAGCAAAGGTCGACCGAGATCGTGCGCGCAGTTGTCGAGCGCCATCGCAATATCGGCATCGTCTGGAGCGATATCGATACCCGGGGGCTCGCCATTGCGCCATTCGCCCGTGATGAACTGGTGCTAATCGTGCCAAGAGGGCATGCGTTCGCGCGGCGGCGTTCCATCCGCTTCGTCGAGGCCCTCACGCAGGATTTCGTATGCCTCGAAATGGACAGCCCGCTATATCTATGGCTGCGGCGCGAGGCAACGAAGCTCAACCGCATACTGCGCGCGCGTATCCAGGTCCGCGGCTTCGACGCTCTGTGCGGGATGGTGGAATCCGGCCTCGGCATCGGGGTAGTGCCACGGCTCACAGCCGTCACGCTTGCTCGGTCGATGGCGATAATACCTGTAATCTTGCGCGAGCCTTGGACGCACCGTAATCTGAGCGTGGTCTACCGCGATGAAAAAGAACTGGGAGCGGTCGAAAAGCGCTTCGTTGCATTTTGCGCGGCGGCGGCCTGATGTTGTACGGAGAGGGACTTGGGCGCTATCGCCATCGCGAGATGGGGTAAGTAGCCTGCATGAACTCAGCTGCTTCTCGTCCACGGCCCACTCCCGCAACAAACTATGTCATGCATTTGCGCGATTCCAGGCACTCTCATGGTGTCATCGAGACCTTGATGGCATGCTCCAGCCGGGCCCGGGACACATCGAGCGCGTGCTGGAAGTTTGCGAGCGGTAAATTATGCGTGACCACAGGATCAAGTTTGATAGCGCCGCGCCGCACGTACTCGATCGCGCGCGCGAAGCAGTTCGCTTCGGCGCCGCCGGACATGGTCCGGCCGATAAACGTGAGCTCGTTCTGGTTGCAGATCGCGCCAAACTCGATCTTTGGCGAGCTCGTGTTTGCATACGCGGCACCGACGACAAAGCGGCCGCGTTTGCGAAGCATTTTCGACCCGAGCTCAATCGCCTCGGTCTGGCCGTGGTCGACGACGAGATCGCAGCCGAGACCGCCCGTCATGCGACGCACGTCCGCCACGACGTCATCACGCCGGAGGTTGAGTGTCAGATGCGCGCCGATCGACTTGCCGATCTTGAGCCGGTGGTCGTCGTCCTCGCAATAGATGACAAGCCCTGCGCCCATGATGGCGCACACCTGCACCATGATGAGCCCCAGAAAGCCGCCGCCGAGGACAACAACGGTCTCACCCATGCGCAGGCCGCCACGTTCGACGGTGTATATAGCGCAGGACGTCGACTCGAGAGCAATAGCGGAACCGTCGGAGATCTCCAGCGGCAAGCGGTGCACGATCGAGTTCGCCGGAAAGATCATGTAGTCGGCCCAGCCGCCATCGAGGTTGAGCCCGAAGAACATCGGCCGATCGCAGAGGTGGTACCAGCCGCGCTTGCAGTAGTGGCAGGTCTTGCAGAATGCGACCTGCTCGGCAAGCACCCGGTCACCAAGCGAAACTCCGTGGTGTTGTTCGGCGCCCTCGCCGAACGCCACGGCCACGCCGGCGAACTCGTGTCCCGCGACCGTCGGACGGTCAGTTCGGATGGGCCAATGGCCTTCGGCGATCGTCGGATCATTGATGCCCATGCCGACCCGTGCGACTTTCACGAGCACCTCCTCCGGACCGGGGTTCGGCACCTCGATCTCCTCGTAACGCATATCGCCAGGTCCGTAGGTCAGCACGGCATGCATAGTCTTGGCACTCACTGAAGTCCTCCCGCGGTCTGCGCCTCGTCCGCGCTCGTTGCTCAGCTCAAAGATGCTCGGTCAATCGGGTTGCCAGATTGCTGCGATCGCGAATGCGCTACGGCTTGCGATGACATGTTACGCCTGTATAACCGCGAGCACGCGGGCACTGCTATAAGGTGTAGCTCATACTTGGGCTCCTGGGGCTCACTTACGAGAAGATCCCGGCGCACCGCACGGGCAAGGGCTGCAACTATCTGCCGGATGGCTTCGGGCCGCTCAATCCACTGCGTCAGGTTCCGGTCCGCCAACCGTTCGGGGGTGGTCGCGGCGCGGCGTCTTACGCGGCCGAAAAGCGTATGATGCGCAATTTCCGTGGGGCACGTGGATCACCCAGCAGCGTGAGCTTTGCAAGGAGGTTCCATAGCTGTTCTAGGACTTGGAACAGCAAGGGCATTTCCATCGGGAACGAGGCAGAATCATGTCACAAGACAGGATGGACACCACCAGCGGCAATGTTCCATTGCGCACCCACTGGATTCCGCGTTTTCTGGCATCCGGAGTGGACTATTTCGATCTGCAGGATCTGCTCAAGAGGATCGATCGATGGGAGATCTGGTGCCGGGAATGGTCTGCGAAGGCCGCGGCACACGAGGACATGGGGCTGGAAGCGCTGGCCGGCGGGCGCTATGTGACGGCTGCCCAGGCTCTGGGGCGCGCGGCCGCGTACTACCACTTTGCCGGGTTCCGCTTCTATGAGGATATGGCGCAAAAAGACCAGGCGGATCGCAAGGCATGGGAGTGCTACCGCAAAGCTGCCCCTTACTTGCAGCCGCCGGCGGAACGAATCGCCGTTCCTTTCGAGGGAACCCACCTCGTCGGCTATCTGCGGCTGCCGCCGGCCGTCGCGCGGGCGCCGTGCATCATCATCATCGCCGGGATGGACTCGCGCAAGGAGGAAATGCGGGGC
This sequence comes from Betaproteobacteria bacterium, assembly GCA_016199545.1. Lineage (GTDB taxonomy): Bacteria > Pseudomonadota > Gammaproteobacteria > Burkholderiales > SG8-41 > DSOT01. The sequence continues at coordinate 26,318 of JACQGN010000246.1, forward strand.
CTGGAAGACGAGTTCCTCGCACGCGGAATGGCAACGGTGACCTACGACGGACCCGGGCAGGGCGAGACATGGGCCAACATCAAGATGACGCACGACAGCGAAAAGGCGGTGAGCGCCATCGTGGACTTCCTCGCGTTGCGTTCGGAAGTCGATGCGACCAGGGTCGGCGTCTACGGCTGGGCGATGGGCGGCTACTTCGCCCCGCGCGCCGCCGCCTCCGATTCCAGGCTGCGCGCGTGCGTGTCGATGCCCGTACGTTACGGACTGGAAAGCTGGGACAGCCTGGGAAAGATGCAGACGGACGCCTACTGCTACCTGTTTGGAGGCGTGTCTTTTGAGGAGGGGCGCAAGATCGGCGCCGCCTTCACGATGAACGGCGTGTTGCCCCGGCTGCGCTGCCCTTATCTGATTATCCACGGCGACCAGGGTGACACGGTGGACCGGGAGGTAGCGGAACGTGCGGCCCGAGAGGCCGCCGGCCCCACCCGGTTGGTGGTATTCGAGGAGGGAGACCACCTGTGCATCAATATCCGCCACAAATCATGGCCCCTGATGATGGACTGGTTTGCCGAGCAGCTCGCTGCCTGAGACTGCAATTACACTTCCGTTCCATGGGTCGCATATGAGCAGTCTCCAACTCAGTATCGCCCTGGAGGTGAACGAGGTTACCCAGCCGGTGCACGACGGCACCGTAACGGCAGAGGGCATAGAGCTCGTAAGCTCCAACGTACACTCCGGGGAGCTCATCTGGCGCCAGATTCGCTTTGCCGAGTTCGATATCGCCCAGATGTCGCTTCCCGCGCTATTGATCCTGGCGGATCGCGGCGATTCGCCCTGGCTGGCGCTGCCCGTTTTTCCGCAGCGCCTGTTCTGGCACACTCGCGTCATGGTGCGCGCCGACTCGTCCTGCTTTCATCCTCGCGACCTGGTCGGCAGGAACATCGGCGTGCCAGAGTACATGATGACCGGGGCGGTCTGGATGCGCGGCATCTTCCGCGACGAATTCGGCATCGCCGCGGAGGACCTGCGCTGGCACCAGGAGCGGCCCGAGGAGCGTAACATCGGCGCCGCCTTCGGTTACCGTCCTCCGGCCAACGTGCATGTGGAACGCATTCCACCCCATAAGAGCCTCATGACCATGCTGATCGGGGGAGAGCTCGACGCGGCGAGCATCCTCATCTCTGACACAACACTCCTGGACCGCAGCCGGCCGGAGCTTCAGCGCTCGAGCGGGATCCGTCCGCTGTTCGAGGACCCGGTGGCGGAAAGCCTGCGGCTCTACCGCAAGACCGGCCTCTACCCCATCAATCATTGCGTGGCGGTGCGCCGCTCGGTATTGGAACGGCATCCCTGGGTGGCGCTGAATTTGTATCATGCGTTCCTCGCCGCCAAGGAGCGGGCGGTCACGCAAACGGCAGAACGGCTCGATCCGTATTTCCGCCTTGGGCTGCTCCCGCCCGAAGGACGCGCTACGTTGAACGCGGACCCCTTCCCCTACGGCCTGAAGCAGAACCGCATCAGCCTTGAAGCGATGGTGCGCTACTGCCACGACCAGGGGCTCACCTCACGCCGCCTGGGACTGGAAGATATCTTTGCGGTCAATACTTTGGCGCTTTGATTGAATTACGAGGGCGGCGTAATCTGAGGCTGCCGCTCATTCTTACGAAGGAGATTTCATGGGTCCGATGACTGCAAGGAAGCTGGCACCGCCATTGAACGAGCTGAGCGCGACCGAAATCGTGGAGGTAGTCACGGCCGGGCGGACGACGTGCGAAGCGGTGACGCGCGCGTGCCTTGACCGCATCGCCGAACGGGAAGCCGAGGTGCTCGCCTGGCAGTATCTCAATCCGGATCAGGCGCTCGCACAGGCGCGCGCTCTGGACAAGAGCGGCAGGACCGGGCCCATCACCGGCGTGCCGTTCGGCATCAAGGACATCATCGACACCTGCGACATGCCCACCGAGTATGGCTCGCCGATCTACGCCGGCCACCAGCCGAAGAGCGATGCCGCGTGTGTGGCGATGAGCCGGCGCGCGGGGGGCGTGCTGATGGGCAAGACGGTGACGACCGAGTTCGCGAACCGCCATCCCGGCAAGACCCGCAATCCATTCGATCCCAAGCGCACGCCGGGCGGTTCGTCCAGCGGCTCGGCGGCCGCAGTGGCGGACTTCATGGTGCCGCTCGCGATCGGCACGCAGACGACGGGATCGACCATCAAACCGGGCTCCTTCTGCGGCGTGTTCGCCTATCGGCCAACCTGGGGCGATCTGCGTTGCGTCGGCGTAAAGGAAGCCTCCGGCTCCCTCGACACGCTGGGGCTCTACGCCCGATCGGTCGAGGACATCGCGCTCTTCCGCAACGTGCTGCTGCGCATCGATCCCGAGCCGCTGCCGTCCGGGACGCCGGCGCCACGCATCGGCTTCTGCCGCACGCCGGCATGGTCGCAAGTCGAACCCGCCACGCAGAAGCTGCTGGAGACTGCAGCTCAGGTGCTGGCGCGTGCCGGCGCGAAAGTGGAGGATGTCGCCCTGCCCGAGACGTTCGGCCGCGCGGAAGAGTCGCATCGCTGGATCTCGAGTTTCGAGTTCACGCGCAACTTCACCTGGGAAATCGAGAACCACTGGGACAAGCTGAGCGCCGCGTTGCGCAATGGGCGCCTGAAGCACGGTCTTGGATGCAGCTTCGAGCAGTACCGCGACGCGCGCGAGCACGCCGAGCAGTGCCGGCAGGTGCTCGCGCCAATTTTCGAGCGCTACGATGTCCTGTTCTGCCCGGTCGCAACCGGGGAAGCCCCGATCGGCCTCGACGACACCGGGAATTCATCCCTGTGCTCGCTGTGGACGCTGATGCACGTGCCGGCGATGAATCTGCCGGTATTCAAGGGGCCGAACGGGCTTCCCATCGGCGCGCAGGTCGTGGCGCGGCGCAACGACGACCGCAAGCTGTTCTCCGCCGCGCGCTGGGTCTATCAGCAGCTGACGTGAACCCGCCCGGACTCTACGTTACTCCACGCGTGCGCCGGAGAGCTTGACCGCCCGCGCCCATTTGGCGATCTCGTCCTTGAGGTACGCGGAGAATTCCTGCGGCGTGCTGGCGATAGGAATGGTCGCTTCCGCCGCCAGGCGCGCCTGCATGTCCGGCGACTTGACGATCTTCACCAACTCGCCGTTGAGCCGCGTGACGATCGCTTCCGGCGTGCCCGTGGGCGTCATGATGCCGTACCACTGGCCCGCTTCGTAACCCGGCACCCCGGATTCGGCAACGGTGGGCAGCTCCGGCAGGGTCGCCGACCGCTGCGCGCTGGTGATGGCAATGGCGCGCATCCTCTTGTTCTTCACGTGCGGCAGTACCGCGATGGCCGGCGCCATGGTGATTGGGGTCTCGCCGCTCAGCACGGCGATGAGCGCCGGGCCAGTGCCTTTGTACGGGACGTGCGTGAGCGGCACTTTCGCCATCGCCTTGAACAGTTCCGCCGCGAGATGCGAGGTCGAACCGCTGCCGCCGGATGCGTAATTGACCTGGCCCGGCGCGCCCCGCGCGAGCGCAATCAGATCCTTCAGCGTCTTGACCGGCAGCGACGGGTGGACGGAGAAAATATTAGGCGATGTCGCAAGCAGCGATATCGGCGAGAAATCACGCACGGCATCGTAATTGAGCTTCGCATAGAGCGTCGCATTCATCGCCATGTTGGCGGTGCCCATCACCAGGTTGTAGCCGTCCGCGGGGGCGCGCGACGCGATCTCTGCGCCGATCGTGCCGCCGGCGCCGCCACGGTTGTCGATCACCACTTGCTGCCCGAGGCTTTCTCCCAGCTTGACGCCGAACAATCGCGCCGCCGCGTCCGAGCCCCCACCCGGGACAAAGGGAACGATGAGACGAACCGGTTTCACCGGATAACCTTGCGCGCTTGCCGGCGAAGCCATGCAATACGACAGAAGCGCGCAAACGGAACAACGACACAGCATTGCGGGCGGTACCATGCTCGTATCCTCCTTTATGGAAGTTCCGAAAGACTGCGCATCCGACCGTAACGATACAGCACATCGCGCCCCGGAACCATGCTCATGCTCTCCGGCAATCGTGCCGGTTTGACGCGTGAGTGAGGCGCCGGAGACAATACGGGCCGTTGGGAGGAAGGCCACATGAACCGGTTAATCTTGATGTTGTTCAAGCAGCGTGCGCGCCTCGACGCGCGACGCATGACGCCGAGGAGCGTGGCGCATCTAGCCGCATGCGGCGCGATGGCCGCCGTCACAGGCGCGGCGGTGGCGCAGAATTATCCCTCGCGGCCCATCCGTCTCGTCGTTCCACAGGCGCCGGGAAGCGCAACAGACAATAACGCCCGCATCGTGGCCACCGCACTCGGCCAGCAGATCGGACAGCAAATCGTGGTGGACAACCGGCCCGGCGGCGGATTCGCCATCGGCATGGGACTGACGGCCCAGGCGACACCCGATGGCTACACCCTCGCCTACGCGCCCATCGGCTCGCTTGCGATCAGCCCCAACATGTTCCGCAAGGCCCCCTACAACGTGTTGAAGGACTTCCAGCCGGTGGCGCTGATCTCCACCAACCAGATGTTGCTCGCCGCGTCGCCGAAACATCCGTTCAAGACCATCCGGGAGGTGATCGATTTCGCCAAGCAGAACCCCGGAAAACTGCTCAACGCCTCCTCCGCCAGCGGCTCTCCCGGCCACGTCGGCTTCGAGCTCTTCAAGCTCATGGCCGGCGTGCAAATCGTGCACGTGCCGTACAAGGGCGGCGCGGCAGCCATCCTCGATCTCATGTCGGGACAGGTCCACCTCATGATGGAAAGTCTCAACTCCATCACGCCCCATGCGAAGGCCGGCCGTGTGCGGGGCCTCGGAGTAACCAGCAAGGTGCGCTCGCCGGCGGTGCCCGACATACCGACCATTGCGGAAGCGGGTGTTCCGGGTTACGAGGCGACCACCTGGGGCGGCATCATCGCGCCGGCTGGCCTGCCAAAAGACATAGTCACGACGCTCAACCGGGAAATCAACAAGATGCTCGCCTCGCCCTCGCTGAAGGAACGGCTCGCAGCGGTCGGCGCCGAGCCCTTCCCGAGTACGCCGGAGCAATTCACCGAGCTGATCCGCACGGAGTACGTGAAATGGGGCGACGTGGTGAGGCGCGCAGGCGCGACGATCGACTGAAAAGTCATCGCGAGGAGCGGCGCCACGCGGCGATCTCGCGGCGGGCGCGGAGACGTGGCTTGCCACGGGATTGCCTCACGCCGTTCGCAATGACAGCTCTGGTCAAATATCATCGCGAGTCATGTCATACCAGCTCTTTGAGGCGCTGGAGGGGATTCGCGCGGCCGAGCGTGCCGGCTGCCGCCCCGCCGAGCATGAGCGGCAACGGTCCGAGATTCCACGCGAGCAACCCGGCAACAGTCAGCAGGGCGAGGAACGCCGTGAATGCATCCGGAATCGCGTGGGGCGCCATCTGTATCAACGACACCGTGATGATGCCGATCACCGCCGCGCCGATCGCCCGCATCGCGGCCTTGATCCACGCCACATCCCTGACCCGGTTCAGAACCGGCACGATCGACAGCATCAGAATGAAGGCCGGCGCGAAAATAGCGCACGCGCCGGCGATGGCTCCTGCGATTCCACTGAGCTTGTATCCTACATAAGCAGCCAGCATCAGGATCGGCCCCGGCGTGAGCTGCCCGAGCGCGAGTCCGTCGAGGAATTCCTGCTGCGTGAGCCACTGCAACTGGCTGACGACCTGTTCCTGAACGAATGCGAGCACGGTGATCCCGCCGCCGAAGGTGAAGATGCCGACCTTGAAGAAGAACGCGCCAATGTCCCACGGAGACGGGTTGACGCCGACGACGGCGTGAGTACCGTCCGCGGGTATCCCGTGCGCCGCAAACAACGGACCCACCCAATTGTAGGCAGCGCTCAGGAGCATGACAGCCAACGCGGCATACAAGCCGCGCGTTCGGCTGTGGTAGAGCGCGACTCCGGCGCATCCCGCGAGCAGCAGCGTGCTGATGATGCCGAGCGGCGTGAACGCAATGAGAAGCGCCGCCACCACCGCGATGGCGATCTGGATCGTGCCTTTCATCGCAGTCCGGCCGAGCCGCCACACGGCGACGATGAAGATTCCAAGCACCACAGGTCCGATCCCGTAGAAGGCATCGCGCACCAGGGGCAGCGCGCCGAAGGCCGAGTAGAGCAACGTCAGCGCCAGCATGATCAGAAATGCCGGCAGGATGAAGCAGATTCCCGCAAGCGCGCCGCCGCGCCATCCCGCGCGCTGGTAGCCGATGAAGATGCCGAGTTGTGTCGCCGCGGCGCCGGGCAGCATGTTGACCAGCGCCAGCCCCTCGAGAAACCGCTCCTTCGTGAGCCACCCGCGTTTCTCCTGGATCTCGGCCTGCATGATCCCCATGATGGCCGGTCCCCCGTAGCTCATCGCGCCGATCTTGAGAAACGCGCCGGCGAGTTCCTTCCAGCGCGTCCTGAAATCTCCAGATGCCTCGTCCATTGTCGTCTCCCTCAAGCACGTAAAGGAAAAGCGGACTACGCGCCCATCGCGAAGCGCAGGATGACTCCCAGCACCGACATCACCAGGATGATCTCGAGCAGACCGCGATGGAGGCGAAACGCCAGCACTGCCGCCAGCAGCGCGAGCGCGGTGGCCCTGAGATCAAGCGTCAGGGGATCGAACGCGAACCAGCGGAGCCATCCGGCGCGCACCTCCTCGACGTTCGCAAACAGGACGTGGAGCACGAACCAGACCGTCAGGTTGAGGATCACGCCGACGACCGCGGCAGTGATGGCGGCGAGCGCGCCCGAGAGGCGTTGATTGGAGCGCAACTGCTCGATGAACGGGGCACCGGCGAAGATCAGCAGCATGGGCGGCACGAAGGTGACCCAAGTAGTCATCGCCGAGCCGATCACGCCGGCCGCAATCGGTGAAAACGGCGCGGCATCTCGATAAGCACCCAGGAAGCCCACGAACTGGGTGATCTTGATGAGCGGTCCCGGCAGGGTTTCCGCGAGCCCCAGGCCATCCACCATTTCCGGCGCGGTCATCCAGCGATACGACTCGACCGCCTCCTGTGCCATGTAGGCCAGCAGCGCATAGGCGCCGCCGAAGCTCACCACGGCAAGCTTCGAGAAGAACATGCCGATGTCCACGAGGACGTGGCTCGGCCCGAGCATCACGACGACGAGCGCGACCGGCGCCCACCACAGCACGAGGCCGGTCCCCGTGGCGACCGCCGCCCGCCGCCAGCGCCCGGGCACGGGCTCGGCCGGGGCCTCTGCCAGCGCCTTCAATCCGAGCAACGCCGGCGAGGACCGCGCGGCCAGGTAGCCGGCGAGCGCAGCGGCGGCAACGATCAGGGGAAACGGCAGGTCGAGGAAAAAGATGCCAATGAACGCGAGGCCAGCCAAGCCGATCAGGAGCCGCGTCTTCAGCGAGCGGCGGCCGATGCGGATCAGTGCCTCGACCACGATCACCAGCACCGCGGCCTTGATGCCGAACAACGCGCCGTCCACGACCGGCACGCCGCGTCCGAGCACGTAGAGCAGGCTGATGGCGAGCATCACGAATGCGCCCGGCAGCACGAACAGGATGCCGGCCGCAAGCCCACCACGGGTGCCATGCAGGAGCCAGCCGACATAGGTCGCGAGCTTCTGCGCTTCCGGGCCGGGGAGCAACATGCAGAAGTTGAGCGCGTGCAGGAAGCGCGCCTCGTCGACCCATTTCTTCTCGTCCACCAGGATGCGATGCATCAGCGCAATCTGGCCGGCCGGGCCGCCGAAGCCGATGCAGCCGATCATGAACCAGACCCGGAACGCCTCCGAAAACGGAACGGCGCCAGCGGATTCTTTTGGTGATGCCTGTGAGGAATTCGACCCGTCCATGCCCTCTCCTTCGCCCAGGATCTTATCGGCCTTGGTGCCGACAAGATCCCTATGGAAAGGCGGCGCTTGGACGCGAAGCGTCTTGAAGGCAGCGGGGAGGCCTGCCGTACCCCCGCTATACGGACATTCTCCGAGATGGGATCGGCGCTGTCAATCGATCATCCTGGACGGTGCAACAAAATATCATCCCCTCCCGACGGTGCAACAAAATATCATCCCCTCCCCTGTGTACGGGGGAGGGCTAGGCAGTGTTAACAATCAACGCAACCATACGAAGGCACAGACGAGGTTGAGCATTGAGAAGTAGTTTCGGGCGAGTTTCTCGTAGCGAGTAGCGATGCGCCGGAACTGCTTGATGCGGTTGAAGA
>JACQGN010000033.1 GCA_016199545.1 Betaproteobacteria bacterium
GCGCGCCCGGCGAGCACTTTCGCACCGGCTCCCGGCGCACGGACTCAGCGCGGTGGAATCGCGGGCGGATTGATTCTCTTATCAGTCATCAGGGAGGCGGACGTCGTCGTGGTCGGCGCCGGGAATGCGGCGATGTGTGCCGCGTTCGCCGCGCAGGATGCCGGCGCGAGCGTCATCGTGCTTGAAAGGGCGCCGGAGGCCGAATGCGGCGGCAATAGCGCGTTCACCGGCGGCGCGACGCGCTTCGCGTTCAGGAACGTCGACGAAGTGCGCGAAGTCCTCGATCTCACCGAGGACGAGGTGGCGATCACCGACTTCGGGACCTACACCGAAGAGGAGTTCCTCGAGGACATGGGGCGCTGCACGCAATACCGCTGCGATCCCGACCTGACCGAGATTTTCGTGCGCGAGAGCCGCGCGACACTCGCGTGGATGAAATCGAAAGGCGTGCGCTTCGATCCGATGTGGGCGCGCCAGTCGCAGAAGATCGACGGGCGCATCAAGTTCTACGCGGGCCTCATCTGCGCCACGTGGGGCGCGGGGCAGGGCCTCGTCGAAAGCCTGCACAGAATCGCGAAGAACAACGCCATCCCGGTGCTCTACGAGACCGCCGCGACCGGGCTCATCCGTGAGGACGGGGCAGTGCGGGGCGTCGTCGCCGAAACGAACGGCGAGCCGATACGGATCGGCGCGCGCGCGGTGGTGCTCGCCTGCGGCGGTTTCGAGTCGAATGCCGAGATGCGCGCGCGCTATCTGGGGCCCAACTGGGATCTCGCCAAGGTGCGCGGCACCCGCTTCAACATGGGCGACGGCATACGCATGGCGCTCGACGCGGGCGCGATGCCTTTCGGCCACTGGTCCGGCGCGCACGCCGTGGGGTGGGACATGAACGCGCCGCCTTTCGGCGAGCGCGAGATCGGCGATCTTTTCCAGAAGCACAGCTACCCGTACGGGATCATGGTAAACGCCAACGGCGAGCGTTTCGTCGACGAGGGCGCCGACTTCAGGAATTTCACCTACGCGAAGTACGGCGTCGAAGTATTGAAGCAGCCTGGCATGTTCGCGTGGCAGATTTTCGATTCCAAGGTGAATCACCTGCTACGGCACGAGTACCAGATCAAGAAGATCACCAAGGCCGAAGCGCCGACGCTCGAAGGGCTGGTCGAGAAACTCGAAGGGGTGAACGCCGCACGCTGCCTCGAGACGATCGCGCAATACAACAAGGCGGTGCGTCAGGACGTGCCTTTCAACCCGGTGGTCCTCGACGGCCGCGGAACGGCGGGTCTCGCGGTGCCGAAGTCGAACTGGGCGAACGTCCTCGATACGCCGCCGTTCCATGCGTACGCGGTGACCTGCGGGATCACGTTCACGTTCGGCGGCGTGCGCGTTTCTCGGAGCGCTGCGGTGCAGAGCGTGGCCGGCCGCGACATTCCGGGGTTGTATGCCGCGGGCGAAATGGTCGGCGGCCTTTTCTATTTCAACTATCCCAGCGGTACGGGGCTCGTGTCGGGCGCCGTGTTCGGCCGCATCGCCGGCACGCAGGCCGGCAAGCACGCGCGCGAGCGCGCGAAGCGATCCGGCGTTTCGGAGGAGAGGCGATGAAACGGCTCATTTTCATGCTGGCGCTCGCGTGGGCGTGGCCGGCGTTCGGACAGGCTTACCCGGCCAAACCCGTGCGCATCATCGTGGCGCAGGCGCCCGGCGGCGCGAGCGATCTCCTGATCCGGGTCCTTGGGCGAAAGCTCGGCGAGATCCTCGGGGAGCAGATCATCATCGACAACCGCCCCGGTGCCGGCGGCAACATCGGCGCCGAAGTGGCGGCGCAGGCCGCGCCGGACGAAATCGTTCGCAAGCTGAACGGGGCGATCAGGCAGAGCCTGGCTTTGCCCGAAGTGCGCAAGTTCTATGAGAAGCGGGGCGCCGACCAGATGTCGGGCGCGCCGGAGGAGATGCGCGCGTTTCTCCAGAGCGAGACCGCGAAGTGGGCCGCCGTGGTGAAAGCTTCGGGTGCAAGGATCGATTGACTGGAGGCACGATGGGACAAACGATCGCGGAAAAGCTGTTGTCGCGGCACAACCTGACGCAGGAGCCCGTGAAAGCGGGCGACATCGTCGACGCCCGCGTCGAGGCTGTTTCTGCGCAACAGCATCGCTTTGCCGATGCCGATCTTCATCGCGCCCGGAGTCGGCGAGCTCGTCGCGGACGGCGAGACGCTCGAAGTCGACTACCGCAACACCCGGCTTCGCAACGTCACGACCGGCGCGACGGGGGCGCTGCGCAAATATCCGCCGACGATCGAGGCGATCTTCGCAGCCGGCGGGCTCGGGGCGTTCACGCGGCGCCGCTACCTGGCGGAGCTGGCGGCGCAGGCTTCCCTCACCCTCGATCCCGCTCCCGAAGGGAGAGGGAAGAGTCTCCCTCCCCTCGGGAGAAGGGTGGGGATGAGGGAAAAACAAGGGTTTTCAGCAAGCTCAGGGAACGGGGAGGAACTGTGAGTATGTCAAAAAAAGTCATGGTCGCAGCGCTCACGGCGCTGTCGATCCAGTCGATCGCGGCCCACGCGCAGCAGAGCGCGGCGAGCTATCCGACCAAGCCGCTGCGTTTCGTCGTCGGCCTCGCGCCGGGCGGGGCGACCGACATCGTGGCGAGGCTGATCGGACAGAAGCTCACAGAAGCGCTTGGCCACACGGTGATCGTCGATAACCGCGCCGGTGCGGCGGGATCGATCGCCGGCGCGATCGTAGCGAAGGCGACGCCGGACGGCTACACGCTGCACGTCGTGTCCAGCAGCTTCGCCATCAATCCCAGCCTCCACGACCTGCCGTTCGATACCCTCAAGGATTTCGCCCCGATCTCTCTCATCGCGCAAGCGCCTTTCCTGCTGGTTACGACACCGTCGCTGCGCGTCGAGTCGGTGAAAGACCTGATCGCGCGCGCGAAAGCGAAGCCCTCCACGATGCATTTTTCCTCCGGCGGATACGGCGGGTCCGGGCACCTTGCAGGCGAGCTCTTCAAGCGCATGGCCGGTATCCAGGTCGACCACGTGGCGTTCCGCGGCGGCTCACCGTCGGTGCAGGCGGTGATCGCGGGGCAGGTGCACATGACGTTCTCGGCGATCGTCGCCGGCCTTCAGTATTGGAAAGCCGGCAGGCTGCGCGCGCATGGCGTGACCAGCGCCAAACGCTCGAAGGCTGCGCCGGAGCTGCCGACGATCGCCGAAGCGGGCGTGGCCGGGTATCAGGTTCTCACGTGGTACGGAATTCTCGCGCCGGCGCGTACCCCGCGGGAGATCGTCACAAAGCTGAGCGGCGCGGTCTCGAAGATCGTGAGCTCGCCGGAGATCGAGCAGAAGTTTCTGAACGACGGCGCCGAGCCGGTCGGCAGCACGCCGGAGGAGTTCCGGCGGCACCTCGTGGACGAGATCGCCCGCATCGAGAAACTGGCGAAAGAAATCGGCCTCAAGGCCGGAAAGAAGTAATCAAAGAGAGAGTTGAGTTGGATCCGATTCTGAACAGCTTCGCGGAGTTTGCGAGCACTCTATCCTATCGCGACCTGCCGGCGAACGCCGTGAAAGCGGGGAAGGAGCGCCTGCTCGATGCGCTGGGGTGCGCGCTCGGCGCATACGACTGCGAGACGGCGACGCTCGGCCGGTCGCTCGCGGGGCCTGCGGCGCGGCCGGAGCTCGGCGGGCGCCTGCTTGGATCGAGGGAGCTCGCGGCGGCCGATGCCGCCGCTTTCGTCAATTCGTGCATGATCCGCGACCTCGACTTCAACGACACCTATCCGGGCGGCCACCCGAGCGACAGTCTCGGCGCGCACTTCGCCGTCGCGCCGCAGATCGGTGCATCGGGCGAGCGGCTGATCGCTGCAACCGTCGTCGCGTACGAGATCTTCATCCGACTCCAGATGAAAGCGCAGCTCCGCGAGAAAGGGTGGGACCAGGGTTTCGGCATCAGCGTTGGCGCCGCCGCCGGTCTTGCCAATCTCATGGGTCTGAGCCGCGATGTCGCGCAGCACGCGATCGCGATCACCGCGGTGGCGAACATGCCGATGCGCGCGAGCCGCGCCGGCCAGCTCTCGATGTGGAAAGGCGCGGCGACGGCTTATGCGGTGCGCAACGCGGTGTTCGGCGTGCAGCTCGCGGCTGGCGGCATGACCGGACCCGAGGCGCCTTTTTCGGGGCGACACGGGCTTACGGATCTCATTTCCGGGCCGATCGAGCTACCGCCTTTCGGCACGGCGCCCGAGAACTTCTTCATCCCGCGCGCGAAAATCAAGTTCTGGCCGGTGGTGTACAACATGCAGGCGCTGGTATGGGCTGCGATCGATCTGCGAAAACAGGTCGATGTCGAAATGATCGAGAGCATCGACGTCGAGACCTACTGGTCGGCGTGGCACGAAAGCGGCAGCGAACCGGCGAAATGGGACCCGACGACGCGTGAAACCGCCGACCACAGCCTCCCTTACATCCTCGCGTGGACGCTGCGCCACGGGCTCATCGACCACCACGCTTTCGTTCCCGAGGCCTATCTCGATCCTTCGATCCGGCCATTGATGAATTGCGTCACGGTGCGCATCGACGACGCGTTCGAAAAGGATTTTCCGCGCGTCGTACACATGCGGGTGACCGCGAAGGACCACGCAGGGAAAACGTATCAGGCGTACGTGATGAACCCGCTCGGGCACGAAGACAATCCCGTTTCTGCGGCCGAGCTCGCCACGAAATTCCTGCGTCTCGCGGAGCCGAGGCTTGGCAAGAACCGTGCGGCTTCGGCGCTCGAGCTGTGGCAGAACATCGACAGAGCGGCGAACGTGAAGCCGGCCTTCGATGCGGCGGTGGGGAGCTGACGGGGCGGTGGCATGAACCCGCACTACGAGCGAGACTTGCGACGCTCGCGATAACGGAGGAGGAGCAGCATGCAACTTGCGTATGCACTGGGTCTCATCCTGAGCGCGCTTTCGTTCGTTCCTGGCGCTTACGCCGCCGCTCGGAATTATCCGAATCGCCCCATCCGTTTCATTCTGCCGTTCGCGCCGGGCGGCGGCACCGACGTCGTCGCGCGGCTATTCGCCGAGCGCGTGGCGCAGGACCTCGGCCAGCAGGTGGTGATCGACAACCGTCCGAGCGCGGGCGGAATCGTCGGCACGCAGATGGGGGTACGGGCCGAGCCCGACGGTTACACGCTCGTCATGGGTTTGCCCGTCACCATCACGGTCGCGCCGGCGCTTTTCAAGAAGCTGCCGTACGATCCGCTCAAGGATCTCGCACCGGTGGGGCTCGCAGGAATGTCGGCGTACGTGCTCTCGGTGCACCCGTCGGTGCCGGCGAAATCGGTCGGCGAGCTGATCTCACTTGCGAAAGCGAAGCCCGGCCAGTTGCGCTACGCGGCGGGAACCGTCGGCGCCGGCAATCACCTCGCCGCGGAACTTTTCAAGTCGATGACGCGCACCGATCTGCTTTACGTGCCTTACAAAGGCGGCGGGCCGGCGCTGATCGGGGTCTTCAGCGCCGAAGCGCAAGTGATCTTCGGCAGCATGCTGACGACGGTAGGGCACGCGCGTTCGGGCAAGCTGAGAGCGCTCGGCGTCACCAGCCTCACGCGCGCGACTGCACTGCCGGACGTGCCGACCATCGCCGAAGCCGGCGTGCCGGGCTACGAAGTGCCGGTGTGGTTCGCGATCTTCGTGCCGCGCAAAACGCCCGCGGCGATCGTGTCGCTGCTGAACGCGGAGATCCAGAAGCTCGCCAGCGATCCGCGCGCGAAAGCGAGTCTCGCCAAGCAGGGCTTCGAGGCGCGGCCGAGCACGCCGCAGGAGCTCACGAAGATGATGCAGGCGGAAACCGCGAAGTGGGCGCGGGTAGTCAAGGAGTCGGGGGCGAAGGTGGAGTGAAAGACGACCGATCACAGCGTCGGGTCACTCCTGCCTGATGCCGGCGTCCTTCATCACTCGA
>JACQGN010000252.1 GCA_016199545.1 Betaproteobacteria bacterium
CCATCGCTGGCGGGTCGGCGACCTGGTCATCTGGGACAATCGCTGCACCATGCATCGCGGCCGGCCACACGACGAGTCGCAACCGCGCGATTTGCGGCGTGCGACGACATTGGATACCGGCTCGACCCTCGAGCAGGCGGCGTGACAGCAAGGTTGCTCGGACGCCAGGCTTTGGCTCAATCGCCCGGATAACAAGGAGGATCGCGCTCCATGCCGCTGCCAGCCGACACGGACGTCTCCAGTCCGAAGTACCTCAGAGACAAGTACGCCATCGTGGGGGTGGGCGAGACCACCTACACGCGCGGCTCCGGCATGACCACCCGCGCGCTCGGCGCCTGGGCGGTACGCAACGCCATCCTCGACGCCGGGCTCACGGCCGCCGACGTCGACGGCATGCTGTCCTACCAGTCGGGCGATTCCACCTTCGGACCCTTCATCGCCGGCGATCTCGGCATCCGCCTCGACTTCTACATGGACGTGTTCGGCGGCGGCTCGTCGACGGAAGCGCTGATCGGCATCGCCATGGGCGTGATCGAGGCCGGCATGTGCAAGACCGTCGTTATCTTCCGCTCCATGAACGGCTACTCCCAGGTGCGTATCGGCGGCACCGGGGCCCGCTCGGCCGTGCCGGTCACCGGCGACATGCTGCATTCCCGCGCCTACGGCTGGCAAAGCGCCGGGCAGATGTTCAGCTTCACCTTCATGCGCCACATGTACGATTACGGCACTACGCCGGCGCAGGTGGCGGCGGTGCGCGCCACGCACTCCGCGCATGCCTCCAACAACCCCAAGGCCTGCTACAGGGAGCGCGTGACTGTGGAGGACGTACTGGCGAGCCGCATCATCTGCAAGCCGCTGCACCTGCTCGACTGCTGCGTGGAGACCGACAACGCCACGGCCATCATCGTGACGAGCGCCGACCACGCCAGGGACGCCCGTCATCCCCGGGTGCTGATCCGTGCCATTGCGGGCCGCGTGTGCAAGCCGCGCGCCGATATGCACTATCAGACGGGGCCGATCTCGACCGTGGCCGGCAGGTACGCGCGCGAGATCCTGTGGCCCAACGCCGGCATCGGCCCGCAGGATGTCGACGCCACCGGCTCCTACGACGCCTTCACCTTCACCGCCATGCTGCAGCTCGAGGACTACGGCTTCTGCAAGAAGGGCGAAGGCGGCCAGTACGTCAGCGATGGCACCATCCGGCTGGGCGGCAAGCGCCCCAACAACACCAGCGGCGGTCATCTCTGCGAGGGCTACACGCACGGCATGAACATGGTGATCGAAAACGTGCGCCAGTTGCGCCACGACGTCGACGACAGCTGCCCCATCGGCCCTGACGGCAAGCGCAGGCACACCTACGACTACAGGGAAGGCGGCTGTCGGCAGGTGAAGGACTGCGAGGTGACCGCCAACCTCGGCTGGGCCAATCCGGGTACCGGGTCGGCCATGGTCATGCGGCGCGATTGAGCCGGAGAGACAAGACTATGTCCATCACGGCCGATTATCTCGGAATGGGTCTCAGGCTCGACGACGTCCGATGCCCGGTGTGCAGTTTAAGTCGGGGATGTACGTGACAGAAAAGGTGGTGAAGGCGATTGGCATTATCTGAAATAGCGTCAAGGGGGGGCTATGGCAGCGAACGAAGTGACCTTCAAGAGAAACGGTTTGGAACGTGCGCGACTTGACATTGATCGCGGGCAACTACAGGTAAATCAGGAGCGATTGGCACATGACAAACAAAAGGATGCGGAGGATCGTAGGTTCCTAAAACGCAACTCTGGTGTGATCATGACGGCACTTGTGTCATTGGTCGTCGCTTCAATTGGCGCGGGAATCTCAGCAGCACAGTGGTGGCTTGCCAACAAGCAAGCAGCGGAAGCGCAGACCCGAACAACAGCAGAGTTCGCGCTGCGAAAGGACGCGGACAACGCATCAGAACGTGAACGTAAGAACCGATGGAAGTTGGACATCGCAAAGTTCATTATTGAACATCGGGAAAAGATCTATTCAGTCAAGGCGACTGAACGCGAGAACATGATCGCGTTAATCAAGGCCGCGTTCCCGGAAGAGCAAGCCGAGTTTGCGCTACGTTCAATCTCTTCCTCTCTGCCAGAGGACAAGCAAAAGGAGTTCAAGCAAGCCGCGAAAGTCGTAGCGCAGATCCCACGCGAAGTCATCAAATCCGCGTCTGAGTATTTGGCCTCTCAATCAGAAGGAATTCAGTTCGGCGGCGGAGCATATGGCGACGTGGTCTTGAATGGATATCCCCAAAACGTCAGCAAGGCGAACAAGGCGACGTACATCTTCGATCTACCTGGAGTGCATCAGTATGATGTTTGGATCGAATACGCCGCAGCTGATCCTCGACCAGTAAAGATTTCATTTAACGACAAGGTTGTGGCAGAGAAAGGATTATCTACTGCGACCGGCGGTTGGTTTCCTCAGAACCAGCAATTCCAATTACAGGCGAGGGTTGTGAGTAAAGCCGGCCAGAATTTACTGCAACTCTATCGTGGCGATGTGTTTCCACACATTCGCAGGCTCAAGTTGGTGCCTGTATCCGGCAGCTAAAACCGACTCCTGGTCGGATCTAGCCAAAGCGTTTCCGAACGGCGCGCCGTGGAACGGGAACTTGCTCAGACTAAAATTGCGGCAGCGGCGACAATGAGCGGCTGGTCGCGCGGCGCGCAAACACCTGGGCGAAATCCGATCGGCTGCGCGATGCGATCGGGGCGAGCAGCTATGCGTCGAGGATGGTGCGGAAGGGGTATCGGCTGGTCCGGAGGTGATCAGCGGGCGGTCGGCGCTGTCGCGTTGCGGAAAGGCATGCTGACCTTGAGCGATTGAGCGGGAGAGACAAGACTATGTCCATCACGGCCGATTATCTCGGAATGGGTCTCAGGCTCGATGAGCTCGACGGCGAGAACGTCGCGTACTTCAGGCACTGCGCCGGGCACAGTTTCCACCTGCAGCAGTGCGACGACTGCAAGCTGCTGCGCTATCCGCCCGCCACCGCCTGCCCCTGGTGCATGAGCCGCGAGGCCAGATGGGCGCCCGTCGAGGGCAAGGGCGCGGTGCACTCCTACACGGAGGTGCATCACGCCATCCAGCCGGCGTTCAAGGCCCACACGCCCTACCTGATCCTGCTGGTCGATCTCGACACCCAGAAGGGCAAGCCCACCGCCGACGAGGCCCTGCGCGTGGTCGGCAACCTCGTCACGCCCGACGGCAAGCTGGCGCCACCCGACCTCGTCAAGACGGTCGGCATCGGCACTCGCGTGCGCATGGTGTTCTCCGACGTAAGCACGGGCCTCTCGCTCCCGCAGTGGGCCATCGACGGGAGCGCCACGCAGCCCGACAAGCCGTGGCGATATCCGCAGGAGTGAGTGAGGGCTTTCATCACAGCTCGTCGTAACAACCATGCGTGGTGGCCGTGCGTCCGCCATCCACCACGATGTTTGCGCCACTCACGAACGACGCCGCATCTGACGCCAGGAACAGCACGACCGGCGCTACATCCTGTGGTGTGCCCTGGCGGCCCAGAGGTGTGACAGCCACTCTGGATTTGTCTGCCGCCGTCACGGG
>JACQGN010000254.1 GCA_016199545.1 Betaproteobacteria bacterium
GCCCAGCACCATCGCGCCGGTGGTCATCAGGATCGGGCGCAGGCGCAGCGCCGCCGCCTCGGCCACCGCCTCGAATTTCCCCCTGCCGCGCGCCATGAGTTGATTGGCGAATTCCACGATCAGGATACCGTGCTTGGTGATGAGCCCGATCAGCATGATGAGCCCGACCCGGCTGTAGACGTTGAGCGTGCCGCCGGAACCGTATGCCGTCTCCAGCAGCAGGAGCCCCGCCAGAGCGCCGGTCATGGCGAGCGGCACGGTGAGCATGATCACGAACGGCGCAACGAAGCTCTCGAACTGCGCGGCGAGCACCAGGTAGATGAACATCAGCGCGAGCAGGAAGATGAACAGCAATTGCGTGCCCGACTCGCGGTACTCCCGCGATTCGCCGTCGAGCGCCGTCTGCACGCCCGCGCCCAGCTCCTCCTTGGCCGCCTGCTCCATGAAAGTGAGCGCCTCGTCCAGCGTATAGCCCGGCCCGAGGCTCGCCGTGACGATCGCCGCCCGCAGCCGGTTGAAGTGGTTCAGCTCCTTGGGCGCCACCGTCTCCTTCAACTGCACCAGGTTGGAAAGCTGCACGAGCTGGCTGTCGCGCGCGCGGACATAGATCGAGGTGAGGTCCGTCGGCTGCACGCGATCCTTGTCCTCCAGCCGCACGATCACGTCGTACTGTTTCCCTTCGCGCTTGAAGCGCGTCACCTGCCGGCCGCCGAGCAGCGTCTCGAGCGTGCGCCCGATTGCCTCGATCTCGGCGCCGACCGCGGAGACCTTCTCGCGATCGAGCTCGACCGCGAGCTGCGGCTTGTTAAGCTTGAGATCGCTGTCCACGTTGACGAGCCGCGGATTCGTGCGCGCGCGCGCGATCAACCGCTCCACCATGCGGTCCAGTTCATCGTAGGAGTTTCCCTGCACCACGAACTGCACCGGCTGATTGCGGAAGCTCTGTCCCAGCGACGGCGGATTGTTGGGAAACGCGAGCACGCCCGGCATGAGCGCGGCCATCTTCGGTCCGACTTCCCTGGAGATCGCGACCTGATTGCGCTTGCGCTCGTTCCAGGGCTTCAGCCGCACGAACGAGAGCGCGAAGTTCACCGGGTTCGGACGCTCCAGGCCCGGCGCCACCACCACGAAGTAGCTCGTGATCTCCGGCACCTCCTTGTAGATCGATTCCCAGATCCGCGCGTAGCTGTCGGTGTAGTCGAGCGTCGAGCCTTCCGGCGCAAGCATCACCCCGAGGATGAAGCCGCGGTCTTCGAGCGGCGCTAGCTCGGACTTGAGCGTGTAGCCCAGGCCGAGCATCGCCGCCACGATCGCCGCGTAGCCCGCCACCACCCAGGCCCGGTGGTTGAGCGCCCAGCCGAGCGAGCGGCGGTAACCGGCGTTCAACGCCGTGAAGAAGCGCTCGGTGGCGTTGTAGACCGCGCCGTGCTTCGCGTGGTGCCGGAGGAGCCTCGAGCACATCATCGGCGTGAGCGTCAGCGAAACGAACCCCGACACCAGCACCGCCATCGCGACCGTCAGCGCAAACTCGGTGAAAAGCTTCCCGGTGTTTCCGGTCGAGAACACCAGCGGCACGAACACCGCCGCGAGCGTCACCGTCATCGCGACCACGGCGAACGCGATTTCGCGGCTGCCGCGGATCGCGGCCTCGAACGGCCGCATCCCCTCCTCGATGTGGCGGTGGACGTTCTCCAGCACCACGATCGCGTCGTCCACCACCAGACCGATCGCGAGCACGATGCCGAGCAGCGTCAGGATATTGATCGTGAAGCCGAACAGCCACAGGAAGAAACACGCGCCGATCAACGACACCGGTATCGTGACGAACGGGATCAACGTCGAGCGGAACGAACGCAGGAACAGAAAGATGACCAGCGTCACCAGCACCATCGCCTCCAGGATCGCGCGGAACACCGCGTTGATCGAGGCATCGATGAAGAGCGAGGAATCGAACGCGATGAACACGTTGAGCCCCTCGGGCAGCGCCGCCCGAATGCGCGGGAGCTGATCCTTCACGGCGTGCGCCACTGCGAGCGTGTTGGCGGTCGACTGTTTGACCACACCCAGACCGACCGCCGGGTTGCCGTTGACGCGCACGATATTGCGCTCATCGGCCGGCCCCAGCCGCGCGCGGCCGATGTCCTTCAGGCGCACCGGGTAGCCGCGCGCCTCCGTGATGATCAATTGGTCAAATTGCTCGGGTGTGCGCAGGTCGGTTTCGGTCAGCACCGTAAATTCGCGCTTGCGGCTCTCGATGCGCCCCGAGGGCACCTCGACGTTCTGCCGCCGCAGGGCATTTTCGACGTCGAGCGGCGTGAGTCCGAATCCCGCGAGCCGGTCGCGGTCGATCCAGATGCGCATCGCGAACCTGCGCTCGCCGCCGATGATGACCGAGGCGACTCCGGGCAGCGCTTTCAGCGAATCCGCGACGTAGCGATCGGCGTAATCGGTGATGTAGAGCGCGTCGTAGCGGTCGCTGTAGAACGCCATCCAGATGATCGCCTGCGCGTCAGCCTCGATCATGGACACCACCGGATCATCGACCTCGTCGGGCAGCCGGCCGCGCGCGCGCGCAACGCGATCGCGCACGTCGTTGGCGGCGGCATCGACGTTGCGCTCGGGGACGAACTCCACGGTGACCTGCGACACCTCTTCGCGCGAGACCGACTTGATGGTGCGGATGCCCTCGATCCCGGCGAGCGAATCCTCAAGCGGCTGCGTCACCTGCGACTCGATCACCTGCGCGCTCGCGCCCGTATAGACCGTGCGCACCGAGACCACCGGCGTGTCGATCTTCGGGTACTCGCGCACCGACAGGCGCAGGAACGAAATCACGCCGAGCAGCACGATGACGAGGCTCATCACCGTGGCGAGAACGGGCCGGCGGATGGAAAGTTCAGGTAAAAACATGAATGGCCACGGAGAACAAAGAGATCAATGGCACAATTTTAAGCGGTGAACTTTA
>JACQGN010000265.1 GCA_016199545.1 Betaproteobacteria bacterium
GAAATCATGGGGCCCCTGCTCCACGCTCCGGCGCACCTCCCCTTGAAGGGGAGGGAATGTCTCATTAATTTCGAAGCATCACACTGGCAGCCTGTCGGACTTAACAGTCCGACAGGTTGCCATAAGCAAGACCGGCAGACAATTCGGAAGAAAACCACCCGAAGCGGCCGATATGAAGAAACGCAGGCGTGAATTCAACTATCCGTTTTCCTTTCCTGCCCGATTTCCTGCGCCGGTCTTGCGTTAGGAGTTTGCCGGCGCCAAGTCCGGCAAACTCCTAGCGGTTAGAATCCTTGCATGCGATTCTTCCGGCTGCTGAAGATCCTCAGCGTCGCGTTGCGCTTCGGGCTCGACGAGTTCATCCTGGGCCACGAACGGGTGCGGGGGCTGCGCGGGGCGCTCAACGTGCTGCTTGGGTTGCGCCGCTTCGGCGAGGCGCGCGCGGTGCGCTTGCGGCGGGCATTGGAGACGCTCGGGCCGATCTTCGTCAAGTTCGGCCAGGTGCTTTCCACGCGCCGCGATCTGCTGCCCGCCGACATCGCCGACGAACTGGCGAAGCTCCAGGATCAGGTGCCTCCGTTTGCCCCCGAGCAGGTGGACGCGGTGCTGTCCCGCGCTTACGGCAAGCGCGCATCTGCGGTGTTCGAAACCTTCGAGCGCGTGCCGGTGGCGAGCGCTTCGGTGGCGCAGGTGCACCTCGCGACGCTCGCCGGCGGCACGGAAGTCGCGGTCAAAGTGCTGCGGCCGGGCATCGCGGAAATCATCGCCAAGGATCTCGCCCTCCTCGACACCGGCGCGACCCTGATCGAACTGCTGTGGGCGGACGGCCGCCGCTTGAAGCCCCATGAAGTGATCGCGGAATTCGCGCGGCACCTCGAGGACGAACTCGATCTCATGCGCGAGGCGGCAAACGCGAGCCAGTTGCGGCGCAACTTTCGCGATTCGCCGCTGCTGCTGGTGCCCGAGGTGCATTGGGATTGCTGCACGAGCGCGGTGATGGTGATGCAGCGCATGCACGGCACGCCCGTCTCCCAGGTCGATGCGTTGCGCGCGCAGGGGGTGGACATCCCCAAGCTCGCGCGCGCCGGCGTCGAGATCTTTTTCACGCAGGTGTTCCGCGACGGCTTCTTTCACGCCGACATGCACCCCGGCAACATCTTCGTCACGCCCGCGGGCCAGTACGTCGCGCTTGACTTCGGGATCATGGGCACGCTGAGCGAAACCGACAAGAATTACCTGGCCCAGAACTTCCTCGCCTTCTTCCGCCGCGACTACCGGCGCGTCGCCGAGGCGCACGTCGAGTCCGGCTGGGCGCCGAAAGACACGCGCATCGACGATTTCGAGGCGGCGATCCGCACCGTGTGCGAACCGATATTCGACAAGCCGCTCAAGGAGATCTCCTTCGGCAAGCTCCTGCTGCGGCTGTTTCAGACCTCGCGCCGCTTCAATATCGAAGTCCAGCCGCAGCTCGTCCTGCTGCAGAAAACGCTGCTCAACATCGAAGGCCTCGGCCGCGACCTCGACCCCGACCTCGACCTGTGGGTCACCGCAAAACCGTATCTGGAGCGCTGGATGTCCGAGCGCATCGGCTGGCGCGGGCTGCTGCGGCAGTCGCGCACGGAGGCGCCGTACTGGGCCAATCTCCTGCCCCAGTTGCCGCGGCTGCTGCATCGGTATCTTGCCGGGCGCGAGGCCGAGCCGCTGACGCAGCTGCTCGCGCAGTTGCACCGCGAGGAACGCCGCCAGACGCGCTGGCTCGCCGCCATCGCGGCGCTGCTCGCAGCGATGGTGGGCATGCTGCTCACCCTCTAGGAGTGTGTCGGAGCTAAGTCCGACAGGCTGCTAGCCGGGCGCGCGTTGCAAATCCGCCGCGCGCCGGTAAACTTGGCCCCGTTGGGGTAAGGGCGCTGCGTATTGCCTCCCTGACCCGCCGATAGGAGAGCGCCGGCCATGCTGATCGGATTCGTCATTCTCTACCTGCTGGTCTCCATCACCATCGGTCTGGTCGCGGCGACGCGGGTTCACAACTCCAAGGATTTCGCCGTGGCGGGCCGCAGCCTGCCGCTGCCGATCGTGACCGCCACCGTGTTCGCGACCTGGTTCGGCGCGGAGACCGTGCTCGGCATTTCGGCCACGTTCGTCAAAGAGGGCCTGCGGGGCGTGGTCGCCGATCCCTTCGGCGCGAGCCTGTGCCTGATCCTCGCGGGCCTGTTCTTCGCGAGCCGGCTCTACCGCATGAACCTGCTCACGATCGGCGACTACTACCGGGTGCGCTACAACCGCACGGTGGAGGTGCTGTGCACGCTCGCCATCGTCGCCTCCTACCTCGGCTGGGTGTCGGCGCAGATCAAGGCGCTGGGCCTGGTGTTCAGCGTGGTGACCGACGGCGCGATCAGTCAGTCTCTCGGGATGATCATCGGCACCATCATCGTGCTCACCTACACCACCTTCGGCGGCATGCTGTCGGTGGCGATACTCGACTTCGTGCAGATGACGGTCATCATGGGCGGCATGCTGTTCATCGGCCACGTCATCTCCGGCATGAGCGGCGGCGTCGGCGCGGTCGTTGCGCACGCGTATGAAGCCGGCAAGCTCGACTTCTTTCCGGAAGCGAAATTCACCAGTTGGGTACCTTTCATCGGCGCCTGGATCACGATGATGCTGGGCTCCATCCCGCAGCAGGACGTGTTCCAGCGCATCACCTCCGCGAAGAACGAAAAAACCGCCGTGCGCGGGTCGGTGCTGGGCGGATCGATCTATTTCCTGTTCGCTTTCGTGCCGATGTTCCTCGCTTACTCGGCGACGCTGGTCGATCCCGCGATGTTCACCGACCTGCTGCAGAAGGATTCACAGCTGGTGCTGCCGACGCTCATCCTGCAGCACACGCCGGTGTTCGCGCAGGTGGTATTTTTCGGGGCGCTGCTCTCGGCCATCATGAGCTGCTCGAGCGCGACGCTCCTTGCGCCGTCGGTGGCCTTCTCGGAAAACATCGTCCGCGGCGCGTTGCCGCGCATGACCGACCACGCGTTCCTGTGGACAATGCGTATCGCGCTCGTGTGTTTCGCCGGGATCGTGCTGGCGTTCGCCCTCCACACCGAAGCGACGATCTTCAAGATGGTGGAGAACGCCTACAAGGTGACGCTGGTATCGGCATTTTTCCCGCTGCTGCTGGGTCTCTACTGGAAGCGCGCCAGCACGCAGGGCGCGCTGTGCGGCATCGCCGGCGGATTTTCGACCTGGGTGCTGCTGGAGTTTTTCGGGGGCGGCATGAACGAGGTCTGGCCGCCGCAGCTCGTGGGATTCCTGGTCGCGGGCGCCGCCATGGTTGCCGGCTCGCTCGCGCCTCATGTCGTTGGACGGCCCACGCCGCACCCCGAAACACACGGGCCCCATCCGCATCCTGCGAGCCACACCCATCACGTGCCGACTCCGCCGCACCATCACGACGTGCCCGGCCGTCATCTGCCGTAGAGCGGACCAACGGTGTCGTCAGCGCCGGGACCTGCGGCCGTGCCAGGGTATCGCCGATTCAAGGCCGCCATTTTCGCGCTGCTCGCGGTCAATGCGGCCGCGTTCGTCTTGTTCGGGCGACCCACCGAAGCCGTCGACTCCATCGCCTGGTTCACGCTGCTGGCGCTGTTCGAGCTCGAAACCGCGCAGCCGCAGCGCCTGCGCGGGAAGCGCGTCGCGGTGCTGGTCCACGCCGGCCGGCTTGTAGCCGGCGTCGCCGTCGCGATCGCCGCAGCCGGATTCTTCTACGAGCGCGAGTGGCTCGACGCGATCAACGCGGCGCTGTGGATCGCGGTCGTGGTGGTGCTCGAGATCGAGGTGCGTTTCCTGGATGCGGTCGGACGCCACCGCGGAGTGTTCGCCGCGGTCCTGGGCGCGCTCTACTCGGGCATCGCGGCGCTCGCGCTCGTGTGGGCATGGGGCGGCGAGTGGTTCGATGCGTACGACGCGGCGCTGTGGCTCGTGGCGTTCGTCGCCATTGAAATCAACGTGCTGCAGATCGCGCGCGGGCCGGAGCCGGCGTGAGCCGCGTGCGGCCGCGAGGCACGGTGCAGGCGTATGATGGCCGGAGATCGCTGCTGGAGGGATTCCTGATCACCGCCCGCCGCCGTGGCGCCAGCGACCCGTCGGCCCCTGGACGCACGTGACGACCGGAAAATATCGGCACTTGCCGGTCGCCCTAAAAACGGCAATTCAGCCACAGAGGACACAGAGAACACAGAGAGATTCAAGGACTTAAATCAGCAAGCTCATCGCACCGGATTGGTGAGGCATGGTAAGCACTTGCGTCCTTGATTTTCCTCTGTGAACTCTGTGATCTCTGTGGCCAACTGCTTTTTCTAGGTTGATGCGGGTCCTCAGCC
>JACQGN010000250.1 GCA_016199545.1 Betaproteobacteria bacterium
ACTTGATGCCGTGCTCCTCGATGAGTCCGCGCGCGGCGTCAAGCGCGCGCAGATTGCCGCCGCAGCACGGATAGCGCTTGATGGTGAGTCCGGGATCGACGATCGACCAATGCGTTCCCAATCCGTCCGCCACATTACCGAGGTTGTAATTACCCCTCCCATGGAAGGCCGAGAAAAAGCCATAATCGCCGTCGATGCCGTCGGGATCGGCGAAGTAGTTTTTCTTTGCGAGCAGCACCGAGGTCACGCCGGCGCGCGCCGCGCTTCCTGCGTGAATTCCCTTGCCCCACGTGCCGAAGTGTTGCGTCAGGCCGCCGGCGTTGGCTGCCGCGAGCCCGATCGCAACGGCCATCTGCCCGGGGTTCAGGCGGACAATGTTGCCCGCCGCTGCTGCCGCGGCCGAGCACCCGTAGAGCGACGTCGGGTGAAAGCCGCGCCGCCGCAGTTCCGGCTCGTGCTGCCGGCCGGAGAGCGACATCCGCTCGAAGACCTCCAGGCCGACGCAGACCGCGGCCGCGACATCGGCGCCGCTCGCACCGGCTTCCTCGGTGAGCGCCAACGCTGCCGGCAGAATGCAGGCGGTCGGGTGCGAAAAGCCGGTATCGTCGTAATCCAGCAGGTGCGCGAGCGAACCGTTGGCCCACGCCGCGGAAATGGCGCTCGTGCGAAGGCTTGAGCCCAACACGCGCGCCTGGGGCACGCCACCCTGCTCACGGGTCACATCCAGGACGATGCATCCCGCCGGTTCGATCGTCGCCGCGAGCGCGACACCGGCGCAATCGAGGATATGCCGCTTCGTTGCCGCGATCGCCTCGGCGCTGATGTCGGCGATGCGAGTCTTGCTGGCGAATTCGGAAAGAACTGTCGTTGCACCCATGTTCATGCCTCCCTGCGGTGTGCCTGCTCCCGTGGCGTCGTCAAACGCGCGATTCGACTACTCAGCCTTGATGTTGGCGTCCTTGATGATCTTCGCGTACTTGATGATGTCCGTTAGTGAAAAAAGTGACTTGAAAACTCTATCCACACATCCACTTGCCTATCCGCCGTTCCGACAAACTCGTGTCGCTCTTTTTCGTTGGGTGCCGATGAAGGCGTACGCCAAGCCCTTGACTGGCTCGCATCGCGTCCATGCTACGGATTCCCCGTACGCTCGCAAACTGGCTAAGCCCCATTCTAGGATATAATCTAATGCCTTATTTCCGGCGCCGCGTCGCTCGACACCGCCCCGATAGAAAGCACAACGTGGAGGAGTGGGGGAGATGACACATCAGATCACCCGAGGAATATTGCTGGGCTCGGCCTTGGCGCTCGGCGCTGCCAGCACAGCCCGTGCCCAGGACGATTATCCGAATCGGCTGATACGCTGGATCGTGCCGTACTCGCCCGGCGGGAGCACTTCGTGGACGGCCCGCCTGGTCGGCGAGCACCTGACCAAGGTCTGGGGTCAACAAGTGCTGATCGACAACCGGCCCGGCGCCAACACGGTGATCGGGACAGAGGCTGCGGTGAGATCCAAGCCGGATGGCTATACCCTGATCTACATCGGCAGCGCGCTCAGCTCGAACGTGACGCTGGTAAAAAACCTGCCGTATGACACCATCAAGGACATTGCGCCCATCGCGACCGTGTCCGGTTACGAGAATCTGTTCGTGGTCCATCCCTCCCTGCCCGTCAAGACGGTGAAGGAGTTCGTCGCCCTGGCGAAGCGCCGCCCCGGCGAACTCATGTACGCGTCGTCGAGCTACGGCGGGTCCACCAATCTCGCGCCACGGTTGTTCAACATGGTGGCCAAGATCGAGACCATGCAGGTTCCGTACAAAGGCGCCGGCAATGCCATGATCGACGTGATCGGCGGCCAGGTCCAGTACTTCATGTCCGTTCCGGTCAATATCGTCGCTCACGTGCGCAGCGGCAAGCTTCGCGCGCTCGCCGTCACCGGAGATAAGCGGATCAGCGCCTTCCCCGACGTGCCGAGCATGGCCGAACTGGGGTACCCGGAGGTGAGTCTGAAAACCTGGCAAGGCGTTGGCGCTCCCGCGGGCACGCCGAAGGCGATCGTCGACAAGATCGCCGCTGAAGTCGAGAAGCTCGTGGCCATGCCGGAGACACAGAAGAAGCTCGATGCGCAAGGATTCGTTCCTTACTACAACGGCCCGGAGCGGACAGGCGAAATGATCAAGCAGGACATCGCTCGCTTCGGTAAGATCATCAAGTCGGCCAACATCAAGTACCAATAAGTTCGGTCACCCCCTGACCACACCGACGCGGCGGCGCCAAGCGCTTGCCGCGTTTGTTCCGCGATATCACCCGTCTCGCTTGTCGTCAACGCGCGGGCGAAAGCGGGCGAAACGGGCGAAAGGGTCAGTTCTTGACTTTGCATCCGCATCGAGCAATCGCCCAGCGTGCGTGATGTAAGCGATTCGCTGCCGGTGCTGAATGCCGGCAGGCGGTAGAGTCGAGATGTGTCACGGTGGCCCTAGGTTCGATTTCTCTGTTGGCCGCCGCTTTCGTCTGGCGTTGCCCTCATTGCTTCGCATGAGCCTCCTTACTTTACCGACCGATGTCCCAGAACGAGCATGAGCGGTCGCAAGTCGGGCAGTGAGTCCAGCGCCTCGGCCATCCCGATGACGCGCTCAAGGTCGGCGGTGCATTGCGCGCATTGCCGAGATGGATTCGCGGGACAAGCCTATCTCGGTCAGCACCTCTTCCTGGTGCTGACCGAGCAGCGGCGGCGGACGACGGCCGCTACCAGGCGTCTCGCTCATCTTGATCGGTATGCCTGGGACCTTGATGGTGCCTAGTGTCGCGTGCTCCAGTTCCATGATCATATCTCGCGCGGCGGTCTGCGGGTCGAGCAGCACATCCTCGATTGTATTGATGCGGCTGCACGGCACTCCAGCTTCAGTGATTATCTTCTCCCACTCACTGGTACCCCGCTTCGAAAGACACGCCTCCAGCTTCGCGTTGAGCGCGGACCGGTTCCTCACACGCTGGGCGTTAGTGACGAAGTCGGGATGTTCCGCCAGTTCCGGCAGGCCTATTGCAGTCACGAGGCGCTTGTACAGTGCGTCGTTCAGCACGCCCACCATAATGTCTCCATCGGCGGTCGGATAAGACTGGTACGGCACGACATGCGCTGAGGCTGATCCAAGCTTCCCGGCGGGCACCTTACCAGTCGCGAAATAGCCGACCGCACGAAACAGCAGCCAGGCAATTTGAGATTCGAACAACGAAGCCTCCACGTGCTGTCCGCACCCGGTGCGCTCACGCGCGGCGAGCCCGAGCAGGATGGCCTGGTTGGCGTACATTGCAGCGCCGATGTCGCAAATTGAAACGCTCGCGCGCGCCGGAGGTGTCCCCGGCGCACCAGTCATGTGCATGATTCCCACGAAAGCCTGCATGACCGCGTCGTAGGCCGGCTGAAGTCGGCGCGGACCGCTGTCGCCGAAACCAGAGATAGAGCAATAGACCAGCCGTGGATTGATCTTGCGCAGGCTCTCGTAGTCGATGCCAAGTCTCTCTGGCACGCCGCGGCGGTAATTCTCAACGAACACGTCTGCAGTCCTGCACAACTTTAGCAGCGCGTCGCGTGCCTCGCTTTTCTTCAAATCGAGCACAATCGAGCGCTTATTGCGGTTCACCGCGAGAAACTCTGCTCCCTGGTCTCCCCAGAAGGGAGGCCCCCAGCCGCGGGTCGAATCACCACCCGGCGGCTCGACCTTGATCACGTCTGCACCGGCGTCGCCCAGCATCATGGTACAGAATGGACCCGCCAGCGCGCTGGTCAGGTCGACGACCCGGATGCCGTCCAGCGCCCCCATCGCTATTTCCTCTCCTCGCGGCTGGAAAGATACTTGTCGATGCGTGCCTGGAACGCTGGGTGCAGTCTCGAAATCAGCCTGACGTCGCGCGCGTAATCCAGCGCCTTGTTGTATTCCATGTCCATCGTCGTGCGGACCACTTCCTTGGTGAAAGCGAGGCCGTGTGCCGTGTTCCGGGCCACTTCGCCTCCTAGTTCGATCGCGGCGGCAAGAGATTCGCCGTTGGCGACGACCCGGTTCACCAACCCCAGGCGCCACGCGTCGGCGGCGGTGATTGGCCTGCCGGTCAACAGCAGCTCATTCATCGCCTTGCGTCCGACCGCGCGCATCAGGGTCGGCACCACGGAGGCCGAGGCAATGCCGGCGCGCACTTCGGGATAGCCGAAGGTCGCGCCTTCCTCAGCGATGGCCAGATCGCACCACCCCACGAGGTTGGAGCCCAAGCCCAGCGCCGGTCCATTGACGGCGGCGATGGTGACCTTGGGATAGTTCCATATCAGGCGATTCATGGCGAGGATTCGATCGTATTCCTCGCGGTCCTCCATGGGCGTCACCTTCCGTATCACACGCAGGTCGGCTCCGCTCGAAAAAGCCGTGCCCGAGCCCGTGAAAATCACCACGACGATCTCCTCATTGGCCGCGATAGCGGTCAGGCTCTCGACCAGCTCGTCGATCAGGACCGGGCTGAACGGATTACGCTTCTCGGGCTCGTGCAGCGTGATGATAGCCACGGGAGGCCGGTGCTCGACCAGCAATCGAGTAAAGGACATGGACAGGTTCTCCTGACGTTTAGTGGTTAGCGAAGCGCGCGATGGCGGCTAGTCGGCGACGATCTCGGTGCCGACGATCGTGGCCGCGCCGGGGCGAATGTCGATTACCACCGGTTGCCCCAGCTTCTGGCTGAGCTTGGTGCCAACCAGACGCGCGACAATTTCGCCCGGTCCACCCGCACCGTAAGGAACCACGAAGCGAATGGGCCGATCCGGATAGGCAGCCACGGCGCCCGATGCAATCAAACCCAGCGATAAGGCCAAGAAAGCAAGCATGCGGGTCATCATCACCTCCGCCTCTGTCGTGGGCACGCGGCGCGCGCAAGCTCGATGCTCTTCGGGATTAATACAACGCAGAGGGTGAGAGGGTCAGTTCCTGACTTTGCATCCGCATCGAGCAATCGCCATCGCCCAGCGTGCGTGATGTAAGCGGTGAGCCCCCTTACTTTACCGACCGATGTCCCAGAACGAGCATGAGCGGTCGCAAGTCGGGCAGCGAGTCCAGCGCCTCGGCCATCCCGATGACGCGCTCAACGTCGGCGGGCTCGAGACTGCGCTTGGCGCAGTCTCTGAGCTTGGCGAGGCGCTCCTCGCGATCCATCGGATTGGCAATCGAGCCTCTGTAATGACGGCATGTTTCGCTGAGGACACGCCCGTCCTGCAGCCCGACCCGGGCCACAGCCCAGGTGTCGGGCGGATTTCTCGGAATGCCGGGATTGCGCTTGATGCGGACCTTTTGCAGAACGGATTCCACGCGTGGCGAGAAGCGTGTGGCATCGCTGAATGAGTCGATATCGACGCGCCCGTCGGCAACCGCCACCGCGCCGCAATAGGCGAAATCGAACTTGCCGTCGAGACCGCTTGTGGCCACCTCTTGGCCTGGTCGAACGTGGCTTCCCGGAACTTCCAGTTCCAGATAGGTGATGTCCTCCGGGCGAAACGGGTGACGCAGCCGCAAGGTAAGCGCCGCCTCGATCGCCCACTGCATGAAGATCTGGGCCGGATAGCGTTTGATGTTGAATCCGGGGTTGACCAACGCGAAGGCTGTGCCGAGATCGCGCGTGAGCTCATCCCAGTCAAACTCGGCGCCCAAAACGGTATCGACGAAGCCTTGCTTGACTTCGAGGATACCGTCGCGGCTGAGAAAACCCGCCTGCGCGAGCAAGGCGGCCTCAACGCCCTCGCGGGCCGCGGTACCAGGATGCGTCGACTTGACCATGGTTCCGGTATTGGCAGTAAGCCCACCGGTATGCGAGGCCGCAATACCCAGCGCCATGCGAACCCCGGCAGTATCCAGTCCCAACATCTTGGCGCTGGCCGCTGCGGCAGCGAGGGGACCGAGCAAGCCGGGGGGGTGGTAGCCGTGTGTGTCGCAGCGTGCCGACGCCCTGCGCAGACGCGCATGAATCTCCCATCCGATGACGTAGGCCTCGATCAGCCGGGTCCCAGGCGCACCGCAGATTTCCCCCAGAGCCAGCGCGGAAGGCAGGATGTTCGAGGTGCCATGGGCAACCGGCTGGCCCTGAATCTCGAAATCCAGACAGTGCAGGAAAATCCCGTTGGCGAACGCGGCAAGGGGAGCGTTTGTCCGGAAATCCTGGCCAACCACGGCGCACTGCGGGTTGCCGCCAAGCTGCTTCAGGTACGCGCCGATGATGGCCGCCAACGGT
Organism: Betaproteobacteria bacterium; assembly: GCA_016199545.1. GTDB lineage: Bacteria > Pseudomonadota > Gammaproteobacteria > Burkholderiales > SG8-41 > DSOT01. The sequence goes on from JACQGN010000250.1 coordinate 6,262, forward strand.
TGCGTAGCCCCTGCAAGCATGTTGGCGATGCCGTCCAGTATCCCGACTTTTGCTGCCGCGATCACTTCGGCCGACAGGGTGTTGTAGCTGGTTTCGGTGACAAACCGAGTCAGCTTCTCGGTCGCTCCTGCCCTATTATCCACTTGTTTCATAATGGCTTAGCCTCACTTGAACGATTAACGGCGCGGGCCGTATCGCACGCGCTGCACTGCATTTTAACAACGCTGACGTGATGCTTTCGTTTGAGGGGGCGAGAGGGTCAGTTTTTGACTTTGTATCCGCATCGAGCAATCGCCATCGCCACGCGGCGCCCACAGCCCCAAGTGTTCGAGGATGC
>JACQGN010000251.1 GCA_016199545.1 Betaproteobacteria bacterium
GCCTACGGCTGCAACATCGGCGCGTTCTTTTCCGGCGTGGCCTCCACCAGTCTGCACGGCTGGGTGTGGATTGTCGCCGCGCTTGCGGGCACAGCCATCGGCGTGAGGCTGCGGCCGTGGTTCGGGTTGAAGAATTCAGCATGAGACTGACGCCCGAGTGCAATGCGCTCGTTGTGCGATGGGACCGCCGGGCAACGTACGTGACGAACTGAAGGAGTCGCAACCAGTGCGAGACCTGAGCATCAAGCGCACCGTCCGATGTTTGCGGTGGACGGCGGCGGCAATACTTCTGGCATACGTCGCAGCCGCATCGGCTGATCCGCAGTGGACGCAGGAATGGCCGCGCACGGATTTCGACAAGCGAACGGTTGCACTCGAAGAGATACAGTCTGGAGGCCCGCCCAAAGACGGCATTCCGGCCATCGACCAGCCACGCTTTGTCACGCCGGCGGACGCCGGAAGGTGGCTTGACCGCAGAGAACCCGTCATCGTCCTGGAGATGCGGGGTGACGCACGCGCCTATCCTCTCCAGATCCTGATGTTTCACGAAATCGTGAACGACACGGTGGGCGGCACGCCCGTAGCGGTGACGTTTTGTCCGCTGTGCAATGCGTCGATCGTGTTCGATCGACGCGTACAGGGCACGGTGCTCGACTTCGGCACCACAGGCAAGCTCCGCAAGAGCGATCTGGTGATGTACGACCGGCAGACGCAGAGCTGGTGGCAGCAGTTCACGGGCAAGGGCATCGTCGGAATGCATGCCGGAGTCACGCTCGCACAGGTTCCCGCGACGATCGCGGCATTCCAAGAGTTTCGCAGCGCCTTTCCCCAAGGCCGCGTTCTGTCACGACAGACGGGATTCGTCAGGCCCTATGGCAAGAATCCCTACCGTGGCTATGATCGAATTGGAGACATTCCCTTCCTGTTCAGCGACCCCGTTGACCCGCGGCTTCCCGCGATGGAGCGCGTACTGGGTGTGACCCAAGGCGGGAAGACACGCATATATCCTTTTGCCGCAATCGCCGCAACGCCCATTATCAACGACGAAGTGGGTGGAGAACCCATCGCCGTGTTCAGTCAGGAAGGCCTGCTCTCCGCGCTCGACGCTGAGATCATCCGGGACTCGCGGCGAATCCCGGCAGCAGCAGCGTACAGCCGAAAGGCGGGGCAGCGATTGCTTTCGTTCGAACGGCGCGACGGCCGCATAGTCGATCGTGAAACGGGTTCGGAATGGGATATCTTCGGCCGTGCAATCTCGGGAACGCTGAAGGAGACGCGTCTGAAGCCAGCGGACAGCGGTGTGCATTTCGCGTTCGCCTGGCTTGCGTTCAACCCGGACTCCCAAGTCTACAGGGCGCTGCCGGTGTCCAAGAAATAGAATCCGAATGGCTGGCCGTACGATGAACGCCATCTTGAATTTCCTGGGTCGCATCCTTGCGCACTATCTCGCGCAGCCCATCAGAGACTTCGAGCCGCTCGCCACCAGCGATCCGGGGCAATTGCACCGCACGCTCCGCCCGTGCGACGTGTTGCTCGTGGAGGGCAACACCCGTATCAGCACCGCGATCAAGTACCTGACGCAGTCGACCTGGTCGCATGCTGCCCTTTACGTTGGCGGGGCGATTCCGGGTGTCGGGAACGATCCCGATCCACCGGTTTTGATTGAGGCCGATCTTGAACAGGGCGTGTGCGCCGTGTCGCTGAGCCGCTACCACCACTTTCACACGCGGATTTGCCGGCCGGTCGGGCTGACCGAGGCCGACCGCAGTCATATCATCGAGTCCGCGGTCGCGCGTATCGGTCAGACCTACGATCTCAAGAATGTGTTTGATCTGGCGCGCTACCTGTTTCCGACGCCGCCGGTGCCGGTGCGATGGCGGAGGCGGATGCTTGCTTTTGGAAGCGGCGATCCGACGCGCGCAATCTGCTCGACTATGATCGCCAAGTTGTTCCAGTCGGTGGGATATCCCATTCTGCCGCAAATCGAGACTCGTCCAGCACCGCGTCCAGGATGCGACGATTGTGTGCAGGAAATCTTGCATATTCGTCACCACAGCCTGTTTGCGCCCCGGGACTTCGACATATCGCCGTACTTCGGGGTGGTCAAGCCCACCATCGAATGCGGGCTCGATTACAGGAGCCTGGTCTGGGAACCCGGTAATGCGTCTGCCCCCGTGCCCGCGGCACGGCAGGCCTGACCTGCGACAGCCCTGTGAAAGTCGCCCACGCACTTCGGTGCGGCCATATGCACTTACGGCTGTAAGCTTCGGGCCTCCCGATCGGTCTAACATGATGAGGGCGGCCGGGGACGTTCTGGCTGGCCGGAAATCTCGATAGGAGCGCGCGTCTGTCATGTTGTTTGCGGGAAAGCAGGCCGAATTCGATGGGGTGGTGAGGGCCTTCTCGGCGGAGCTTTATCGGTACGCCTACGGGCTGTGCCGTGACCGTTTTGTCGCGGAAGACCTGGTGCAGGATACGTTTACCAGAGCGTGGCGCGCGTGGGATAAATTGGAAGACGACAAGGCCGCGAGAGCCTGGCTGTACACGATATTGCGTCACGAGCATGCGAGGCTTTTTGAAAGAAAACGCCTCGACCATGACGAAGACCAGGACTTGGATGAGATTCCCGATCTCTCGTCCGGGGCTAATCCGCTCCCGGGGCTCGAGGTACGGGACGCGATCCGCGCGCTTCCAGAGGGCTATCGTGAACCTCTCCTGCTGCAGGTGCTGGGCGGATTCAGTTGCGCGGAGATCGCGAACGTGATGCATATCAGCGAAGGTGCGGTAATGACCCGTTTGACCCGCGCCCGGATCGCCTTCAGGCAGCTTCCCGGTTGGGAGCGACAGATGAGGAAGAAGTCATCATGAACTGCATGGAGTTTCGCCGGCCCCTTTTGGTCAATCCACGCCGGGGGGACAGGGAACAGCAGATGCATGCGCGCGAGTGCGCGGCGTGTCATGCGTTCGCCATGGAACTGGAGGGTCTCGAAGGCATGATCGAGGACGCCGTTCGCGTCCCGGTGCCCGAGGCGCTCGCCGAGCGGGTGATACTCCGCCAGAGAACTCAACGCTCGGGACGTCAGGTGTTATTCGCCCTCGCGGCTTCGTTGGCGCTGGCGATCGGGGTCGGGATGCATGTTTATCGCGGGGTCGATACCGTTGCGGAAGAGCCCATTGCGGCGACCTCCCCCGGTCACCAGGACCCCGCAGTGGTGGCGATCTCGTATGTGCTCGAACATGAACCGCAACTGCTGCGCACGAATCAAAGCGGCGATCCGGCGGTCATGCGCGACGCGCTGTTCAGGCTTGGCATGACCTTGCCGGAAGACCGTGTGAAAGTGCGCTATCTTGGCAAATGCCCCGTTCCGGGGGGGGCGGGAGAACATCTCGTGCTCGCCACGCCATTCGGCCATGTCACCCTTATCCTCGTGCCGGACCGTTCGCTCGGCACGCGCGTAGTGGTGGATTTTCGTGGTCGGACGGCCGTTTCCAGTCCCATCCGCAGTGGCAGCTACATCGTCGTCGCGGACTCCTTACAGACCGTCAAGAAACTGGAGCAGATGTTGATGTGAGGCGGCCGGCAGCTCGCGCCTGCCTGCGCCGCGGTATCGCGCCAGAACCATCGCAGGGTGCCCGACACGGTGGCCCAGCGCTGGTACGCTACTTGCGTAACTGCGCCTCCCGGAAGTTGATCACCTTGATCACGTCAGCCGCGTCGATGCGTCCGATCGGGCCGTCGCTATAGCTCGACGCCAGAATCTTCCCGCCCGCGTCAATGAGGAACTCGGAGGGTTGAATGATACTGCGGCGTTCCTCCCACCATGAGCCCAACCTGTCGGCGACCTCGCGCGTTACCCCATATCCCACTGGGAACGACACTTCCCGCGCGACTTCGCCCGCCTTGTCTATGGGATCCACGCTGGCGGCAATTATGCTGGCGCCGACCGCGTCCAGCTCAGTCTTGAGCTTCTCGAAGCCGGCCAACTGCCGGCGGCAATACGGTCACCAGTGGCCGCGATAAAAGAGGATGACCCCGTACTTCGAGCCGATCCCGCCAGGCAAGTCGATCGTCCCGCCCTTGACGAGACTGATCGTCAGGTTGGGGAATGTATCACCAATACCGAGCTTCTTTGACATCGAGTTCTCCTTCTATATGACAAGCGTAACGAAACTTCGCGAATCGTGGTGGCCCGACATAGCGCGCGCGCCCGGCGTGCCTTCAGGCCGGTGAAGCACGTTTCTCCACAACCCACAGGGTGTCAGCATCCCGCAGGTAGTACAGCGCAAAACACGCGGCCAGCATCGGCCATGCCGCGAAGAACAGCAGATTGGTCCACGGATTCATGTAATTTCCGAACGAAGACAACGTGGATATCGCATGGAGCAACAGCACGATGCCGTACGTCCATCGCTTCATGAATCCCGCGACAAACCCAAGGATGATCACCAGTTCCACCATGCCGATTGCCAGCAGCATCCCCTGATCGAGGCCGCTGATTAAATAGAATTTCTTGAATACATTTGCCGCGTGCTCGGGCTTGACCAGTTTGTCGAGTGTCCACATCAGCATCACGATGAAGACACCGACCCGCAGGAACAACAGAACGAGCGGTAGGCGCTTCAAGACATCCATGGCAACCTCCTTCCTGTGTGCGATTCGCCCCCATTGAACGTGAAGCGGGCTTTATTGAGATCCCGTATTGCCGGCGGGTCACGGAAATGACCGAATGGTGGTTGTTTAGCCGGCATTTCCGCTGGCGTGCTTGCCGAGCTTCCAGCCGTGCGCTGCGATATGCTTTTCAGCTACAGCGGTCGGCTCTTCCTCGAGTGGCGTCGCCATCGTATCGTTGAACCGGTTCATGAAGCCGAAGTAGGCGACCAACGAGGTAATTTCCACGATTTCGCCTTCGGACCAGTGCTGCTTCATTCGCTCGAAGAGCTCGTCGCTCACGTCGTTCGGCTGCGAGGCAGCCGCAATCGCAAATTCGATCGCCACCCGCTCGCCCTCGGTATAGAGCGGGCTCGTCTTGTTTTCCCAGACGGCGGCGAGCTTTTCGTCCGCGATGCCAGACCGGAGAGACCCTCCGGCATTGTGCGCCATTCAGTAATGGCAGCCGTGGGTGCGCGCCACGACGTAAGCCAGCAGGCGTTTGAATCCCACGCTCACCTCCCCCTGGGGATCGAATACCGCACTGCTCAAGGCGCGGATGGCGCGTACCATCTTGGGCTTGCGTTGCAGGATGAGCTGACTGTTCGGAATGAAGTGTCCCGATGCCTTCAAGTGGTCAAAAATATCGTTCAGCTCGGGAACCGAGCCGACGGGGAGCGGAGCGATTCGCGCCATGTCACGTCCTTTCTGGGTTGGTACGTTGTGAGTTCGAGCCACCTTGATGCTTCGGGCGCCCGGCCATCGCGCGCCGCTACTTGACCGCTTCCTGGACGAACCCGTCGAGTGCTTTCCGCAGATTCGCCGTCACCGGTCCGCAATCCTTGGCACCGTGCCGTTCCGCCGTGATTGACGAACGTCAAGCCGGACGATGCGCCAACTGACTAACGTACCGGGACCACCTGCTTCGCGCGCGCGCGACGCGTCCTGCCGCTCTTCGAGTGTCCGGAGTGACGTGCCGCGCCACGACCGCTCGCGTATGCGTGTGTCGCGGCAGTCTTGATGCCCGACAGCGCACTTTTCACGGCATCGCGCATGGCGACCCGATCAGCCCCCACTCTGGACATCACCCGGATTCCCTGCAAAACCGTGATCAACAGGCGTGCGAGCGCCTCGGGCTGCACACCGTCCGTCAATTGACCCACTCTCTTCGCCTCGACAAGTCGCGCGCAGAACACCTGCTCGACCCGCCGAAACGCGCCGCGTATGAGAGCGGCCACTTGCGCGTCCTCCATACCCAACTCGACCGCCGAGTTGGTAAGGAGGCATCCGCGGCGCAGGCGCTCCGGCGGCGCTTCGACGAGTTGCAGGAAGAACTGCCTGACCGCATCCCCGGCCGGCTCGACCGCCAGCAGGCGCCGGACATTGTCCTCGACCACGAGCTCGAGATAGCGCCTGATACTCGCCAGGAAAAGTGCCCGCTTGTCGGGATAGGCGCCGTACAGACTGCCGCGATTCACGCCGGTCTTTCCGACCAGGTTCTGGATCGAGGTACCGTCGAACCCGCGCGCCCAGAAGACCTCCATCGCCCGGTCCAGCATGGCCGTTCCGTCGTATGCCTTTGGGCGGGCCAAAACGGCCTCCTTCAGTGATCAAGGATTTCATTATAGAATAACCGTTCCAAAATGCAATCGGGAAATCCGGATCGGACACCGGCCCCTTCCCCGGTCGTTGACCGGCCTCACGCCAAAATCGCGGGGCTCGGCGATGCGACCCGGGAGACCAGCCCCAGGGTCACTGCATCAGGCAAGCGCGTACCCTCCGGGGTGACATCCAGGTCCGGGAACGATGCGTAAGTTTTGACCATGCGGCTCGACTCATGAGACGATGTCCCTGATGAACTTTCCCGGTAGGCCGCGTTCAGATCGGACACTCTCCCGGAGACCAGAGAATGCATGCAACCCTGCCCTTGATGGAAATCAGTGACTTCCCCGCGATCAACCGCCGGCGCCTGGAAGTCCTCCAGGTCAATCTGGGTTACAAGTGCAACCAGACGTGTGTCCACTGCCACGTGAACGCGGGCCCCACCCGTACAGAGATGATGAGCCGGGAAACCGTCTTCGAGGTGGTGGCATTTCTCAAGGCCGCCGGCATCAGAATGCTCGACATTACCGGCGGCGCGCCCGAACTCAACCCGCACTTTCGCATCCTCGTCACGGCGGCGCGCGCCCTGGATGTGCACGTGATCGATCGCTGCAATCTGACGATCATCGAGCAACCAGGCCAGGAATACCTGCCGCAGTTCCTGCACGACCACGAGGTCGAGGTGATCGCCTCGCTCCCGTGCTATCTCGAGGACAATGTCGATCGCCAGCGCGGGAAGGGCGTGTTTGAGGCAAGCATCCGGTGCCTGCGGACGCTCAATCGATTCGGTTACGGTCAGTCCGGCTCCGGGCTCACGCTCAATCTGGTGTACAACCCGCAAGGCCCCGCGCTGCCGCCGGCACAGATGCAACTCGAGCAGGATTACCGGCGCCATCTGGGCGAACGCTTCGGCGTCAGCTTCAACCAACTCTACGTGCTCACCAACATGCCGATCCAGCGCTTCGGCAGCATGCTGATCTCGAAAGGCCAGTTCGAGCATTACATGGATGTCCTCAAGAACGCGTACCAACCGCACAATCTCGAATCGGTCATGTGCCGAAATCAGCTTTCCGTCGACTGGCGCGGATATGTGTACGACTGCGACTTCAATCAAATGCTGGACCTGCCGCTCTCCTGGAAATCCCGTCCGCGCACGCACCTGCGCGACCTGATTGGCGCCGATCTCACGCACAACCCCATCGTGGTGAAAGACCACTGCTACGGTTGCACCGCGGGACAGGGGTCGAGTTGCGGCGGCGCGCTGGCCGCCTGATTTGAATCCATCTTCTAGACCGTACAAACAACAGTAGCAGCAGAGACACGCCGATAAACACCGATGAAAAACGGAACCGGAAAGCAACAGAGGAGGCCATGCTTGTTATAACCCTGCTCTTCCTGAGCACGCTGTTTGTCGCCTATTCCAACGGCGCGAACGACAACTTCAAGGGCGTCGCCACCCTGTATGGCAGCAATGCGGCCTCCTACAGGAGCGCGCTTGCGCTGGGCACGATCACAACACTCGCGGGAGCGATCTGCTCGGTCTACCTCGCGGAGGCGCTGGTTCATGCGTTTTCGGGCAAGGGACTGGTGCCGGACGCGGTGGCGGCTTCTCCCGACTTCCTGCTCTCCGTCGCCGCCGGCGCCGGTGCGACCGTTTTCCTGGCAACGTTGCTGGGGTTTCCCGTCTCCACGACGCATGCGTTGATCGGCGCCCTGGCCGGCACTGGCTTCCTGGCGGCCGGGTCGCAGTTAAGCCTCGCCCATCTGGGCTCGATCTTTTTTGCCCCGCTCCTGGTGAGCCCTGTCCTCGCAGTGTTGCTGACCATCCCGTTCTACAGAGGTCTGCGCGCCTTTGCCAGCCGCCTCGGCATCAAGCGCGAAAGCTGCGTTTGCGTGGGCGCGCGGCAATTCATCCCGATTCGGCAATTGCAGTACAACGCAAACCTGCGGCAATACACCATTCCCACTTCGGCGGATTTGGGCGTTGATATTTCCGTCGGCACGAAGAACGCTTGTGTCGAAAGATACAACGGCAAGCTCTTCGGCGTCACTGCCCAATCCCTGGTCAACGGGCTTCATCACCTCAGCGCCGCTACTGTCAGCTTTGCGAGAGGCCTCAACGACACGCCGAAAATCGTCGGCCTTCTGCTGGTCGTTCAGGCATTGCATATCCAGTTCAGCATACTGGCGATCGCGATGGCCATGGCGATCGGCGGACTGCTCAGCGCCAGAAAAGTCGCGATCACCATGAGCAAGAACATCGCCCGCATGAATGACGGGCAGGCGCTCGCAGCGAATATGGTCACCGGTTTGCTGGTCATACTCGCGAGCCGGTTTGGCCTGCCGGTATCGACCACCCACGTATCCGTGGGCGCGATCAGCGGTATTGGCCTCGCAAACGGCTCTGCCGATAAGAGCGTAGTAGGCGGCATCCTCGCCTCGTGGTTGCTTACCTTACCGGTCGCGGCCGCAATCGGCGCACTGATTTACGGCTTGCTCGGTGTTTTCCCTGTGATTTGATGTGGAGCGAATATGGATACCTCCTACCTGTCCACGACGCGCGATGTCTACAAGGAAGCGGCACTCAATCCGCAACCGGGTCTTTGCTGCACTACCACACCCGTCTGGCAGCTTCCTGAACTGGCGATTCCCAGGAAGATGCTCGCCATGAACTACGGCTGCGGCAGCACGGTCCATCCGCGCGATCTCGTCAACAGCCCGACCGTACTCTATGTCGGTGTCGGCGGCGGAATGGAGGTGCTGCAATTCACCTATTTCTCCCGCCGGCAAGGCGGCATAATCGGCCTGGATGTGGTCGATGAAATGCTCGCAGCCTGCCGCGAAAACCTCCGGGAAGCTGAACTTCAGAATGCGTGGTTCAAATCCTCGTTCGTCGATCTGCGCAAAGGCGATGCACTCGATCTTCCGATCGCCGATGCGTCGGTCGACGTCGCGGCGCAGAACTGCCTGTTCAACATCTTTCACGACAGCGACCTGGAACGGGCGCTCGCGGAGATGTACCGCGTATTGAAGGCGCACGGGCGGTTGATCCTCTCGGACCCCGTTTCCGAATCGCCCATGCCGGAGCACCTGATAAACGACGAGCGGCTGCGTGCGCTGTGCCTGACGGGAGCGCTGCCTCTTGACGCCTACATCAAGCGCCTGACAAACACCGGCTTCGGCACCATCGAGGTGCGTGCCAGGCGGCCGTACCGCGTGCTCTCGCCGCGCCATTATCCGACCGAGCATTTGATCCTCGTCGAAAGCGTGGAAATCTGCGCCGTCAAGGACCCCATGCCGGCCGACGGACCCTGCGTCTTCACCGGGAAAGCCGCGATCTATTTCGGCGATGACGATTACTTCGACGACGGCAAAGGGCATTTCCTGACCCGGAATCAGCCGCTCGCCGTGTGTGACAAGACCGCCGCGGCGCTCGCTGCGCTCCGCCGGGACGACATCTACCTATCGGCATCCACCTGGTTCTACGACGGCGGCGGATGCTGCTGACGCGGACCCGCACGCGCGAGCCGCTGGCCGCCTCGCGGCTGCCGCTCCTGTAAGCCCGCGCCGGACTATTGCGACGAAGGTGAATCAGGGGGGGGAACCGGTCCATGACGAAAAGCAGGCTCTTGGTCTTCATTGCGATCGCGACAGCCGTCGTCGCATTCTTCGCGTTGGATCTGAAGCAGTACTTCACACTGGACTTCTTCAAGTCGCAACAGGCCGCGATCGACGCCTACGTCAGTGCGAATCCGGCGCAATCCGGACTGCTGTTTTTCCTCGTCTACGTGGCTGTCACTGGCCTCTCGCTGCCGGGCGCCGCCATCATGACGCTCGCGGCGGGCGCTATTTTCGGCCTCCTGTGGGGAACGGTGATCGTTTCGTTCGCGTCCAGCATTGGGGCGACTCTCGCCTTTCTCGCCTCGCGCTTCGTGCTGCGCGACTGGGTGCAGGGCAGGTTCGGCGACAAACTGAAGCCGATCAATGCCGGCGTCGAAAAGGAGGGATCGTTCTACCTCTTCGCGCTGCGTCTGGTGCCCGCCTTTCCGTTCTTCGTGATCAATCTCGTGATGGGGCTGACGCCCCTCCGGACGTGGGCGTTCTACTGGGTCAGCCAGCTCGGCATGCTGGCCGGCACCATCGTTTACGTCTACGCCGGCACGCAGCTGTCGCAAATCACCTCTCTGCGCGGCGTGCTGTCTCCGGGTCTGCTGCTCGCATTCATCCTGCTCGGCATTTTTCCGCTCGTCGCCAAAAAAACGGTGGATGCGCTCAAGGCGCGCAAGGTCTATGCAAGGTGGGCAGCCCAAAGGCCCGGTTCCTTCGACCGCAATCTCGTCGTCATTGGCGCGGGCTCGGCCGGGCTGGTGTCCGCCTACATCGCGGCAGCCGTCAAGTCCAGCGTTACGCTCATCGAGAAGCACAGGATGGGCGGCGACTGTCTGAATACCGGTTGCGTGCCCTCGAAAGCGCTGATCCGTTCGGCGAAGCTCCTGTCGCACATCCGGCGCGCGCGGGAGTTCGGGCTGCGTTCCGCCAGCGCCGATTTCGATTTCGCCGACGTCATGAAGCGCGTGCAGCGCGTGGTGAAAACCGTGGAACCGCACGATTCGGTCGAGCGCTATACGAGCCTCGGCGTGGAATGCCTGAGCGGGAGCGCCCGTATCGCCTCGCCGTGGAGCGTCGAGGTCACGCTGGATTCCGGGGAAAAACGCACGCTTACCACCAGAAATATCGTGATCGCCGCGGGCGCACGCCCTTTCATCCCGCCGATACCCGGGCTCAGGGAAGCGAACCCGCTCACTTCCGACACGGTGTGGCAATTGCGCCGGCTCCCGCGCCGTCTGGTGGTGCTGGGCGGCGGTCCGATCGGGTGCGAGCTCACCCAATGCTTTGCGCGTTTCGGCGCGCAGGTCACGCAGGTCGAAATGGCGCCGCGCGTCATGATCCGCGAGGATCCCGAGTTCTCCCAAATGGTCGCGCAGCGGTTCCGTGAGGAAGGCGTCAACGTGCTTCTCGGCCACAAGGCGAAGGAAGTACGAGTTGAAAACGGCGAGAAGGTGCTGATCGCGGAGGCCGAGACGGGTGAGGTGCGAATCCCGTGCGACGAGATACTGTGCGCCGTGGGCCGCATTGCCAACACCCAGGGCTACGGCCTCGAAGAACTGGGTATCCCCACCACGCGCACCGGCACCGTAGAAGTCAACGAGTACCTGCAGACGATCTATCCGAACATCTACGCGTGCGGGGACGTAGCGGGTCCCTACCAGTTCACGCATACGGCTGCGCACATGGCTTGGTATTGCGCTGTGAATGCCCACTTCGGCAGCCTCAGGAAGTTCAAGGTCGATTACTCGGTCGTGCCGTGGACCACGTTCACGGAACCCGAGATCGCGCGCGTCGGGCTCAACGAACAGGAAGCGAAGGAGAACGGAATCGAGCACGAGGTCCACGTCTACGGAGTTGACGATCTCGACCGCGCGATCGCCGACGGCGAGGCGCACGGCATGGTCAAGGTGCTGACGGTCCCGGGGGACCGCAAAGGCAGGATCCTGGGTGTGACCATCGCCGGCGAGCATGCGGGCGACCTGCTTGCCGAGTTCGTGGCGGCAATGCGCCATGGTCTCGGCCTGAACCAGATCCTCGGCACGATCCATACCTATCCAACGCTCGCCGAGGCCAACAAGTATGCCGCCGGCGTCTGGAAGCGCGCGCAGGTGACCCGCGGGCAAATCGAATTTCTTGCCGCATTCCACGCCTGGCGGCGCGGCGCGGGTGGATTTGCCGCAGTGCTGCTGCGACTGCCCGCCCTCGTCACCGATAAGCGGCGCGCCTACGCCCCGTCTGCGCCGCACGCTGACAATCCGGCATCCGCGTAGCGGTCGCTTGCCGGACTGACCGGGCGCAGATGAAACATTTGCTATCGGCGTCGCTCGCGGTCGCGCTGACGCCTGGCTCGATGCTGGCGTCCAGTCGCGCGAGCAATTCTTTGCCCGTTACGCGGATGTCCTCGCCGATAACCCGGAGCAGCAGAAAATCATCCGCGGCCAGGAAGCGGAAATTCGCCGCCTGGACTATGATTGGGGTCTCAACGACGCCAGGAAATAACTCGTGATGGGTGATGGGTAATGAGCAATGGGATCACCCCTTTCCGCTTGGCTACCCATTACCCGTCGCAATTCACTCATCACCAGTTCTCGTGTCACTCTCGATCATTGTCCCCTGTCTTAACGAGGCCGAGACCATCGCCGGCACCCTCGAGGCGCTGAAGCCGTTACGGGCGCGTGGCGCGGAGGTGATCGCGGTAGACGGCGGAAGCAGCGACGATACCGTTGCCCGCGCACGACCGTGGGTTGATCGCGTTCTCATCGCCGGGCGCGGGCGGGCGCTCCAGATGAACGCGGGTGCCGCGGCGGCGCGCGGCGATATCCTGCTCTTTCTGCACGCCGACTGCGTGCTCCCCGAGTCCGCGGATCATCTCATCGTCGACGGTCTCAACCGCGAGCGCAAGAGCTGGGGGCGCTTTGATGTCGCCATTACCGGCCGCCACCCGTTGCTTCGCATCGTTGCATGCCTCATGAACGCCCGCTCGCGCCTCAGCGGGATCGCCACCGGCGACCAGGGCATTTTTGTCACTCGCACGCTGTTCGAGGCCGCGGGGCACTTTCCCGAGATCGCACTCATGGAAGACATTGCCCTGTCGAAGCGCCTCAAGCGCTTCAGCGCACCGCTCTGCCTGCGGCACTGCATCCGCGCCTCGGGCCGGCGCTGGGAACGGCATGGTGTGCTGCGCACGGTCATTCTCATGTGGCGCCTGCGCTTTGCCTACTGGCGGGGCGCGGACCCCGACAAGCTCGTGCTTCGCTACCTCACACATGGGGAGTGACTGCCACGTACTGGTTTTTGCCAAGGCGCCGCAGCCCGGCACCGTAAAAACCCGACTGATACCGCTGCTGGGCCCCGAGCGCGCTGCGTGCCTGCACCGCAAGCTGGTCGAACATGCGCTCGGCGCGGCAGTTGCTGCGGCGAGCGGGCCTGTCGAGCTCTGGTGCGCCCCGGATTGCAGCGACGCCTTTCTGCGCGAATGCGCGGGTACCTTCGGGGTAAGTCTCCACACTCAGCCCGATGGCGACCTTGGCACGCGCATGGGGCATGCGCTCGGGCGCGCGCTGCAAGTCGCCCGGAGCGGGGTGCTGATCGGCACCGACTGCGCGGTGCTCGGGCCAGAGCATATTCGTGAGGCCGCGGGCGCGCTCGCGGCGGGTGACGAAGCGGTATTCTGCCCAGCGGAGGACGGAGGGTACGCGTTGATCGGGCTTACACGGTGCGATGCGAGATTGTTCGAAGACATACGCTGGGGCGAATCGAGCGTGATGGACAGCACTCGGCGGCGCCTGCGCGAACTCGACTGGCGCTGGCGCGAGCTGGAAACGCTGTGGGATGTCGACCGTCCGGAGGATTACCAGCGTTTGCTCTCAGCTCGCCTATTGGACGGGCGCGTAACCTGATGAGGCATATCAAGTGCGCCGGACTGTCCACGGATATGGCATACGATGCGTTATCCAGTCAGAGAACGTTCGGAACGCCATGCGGTTGTTGTTGGCCGGACGATAGGTTGCAGTAAGGAACCTCCGCCGCCAGCCACAGTCCGATTTGCTACCCCTACGGAATTTACGAGCAGGTCGACCGCGGTTTATTGCGATATTTTCCTTCATAAACGGGCAGTTACTGTCTGATCCCGGCATCCATGGCCCACCACGGGAAAACGCTGTTGCCTTTTCAAGGCACTTGGGAAAGAATGGCGCCTCTTTTTGCCGGGCGATACAGGAAATGAACCGGGTACGACACCGTCGAAGGCCGGTAATCTTTTTTTTAGCGCGAATACTGCATGTCAGACCTTTCCACCGTCGCTGTTTTCAACCGCACCACCCCGCAACTCCCGATTCACTGGTACTTCGATCCCGCGGTCTACGACCTCGAAAGGCGTCTCCTCTTCGACGAGGGTCCGGGATATGTGGGCCACGAGCTCATGGTACCCAACGTGGGCGACTACCACAGTCTCGAGTGGTTGGGCCACGCCAAGGCGCTCGTACGCAACGAACATGGAATCGAGCTGCTGTCGAACATCTGCCGCCACCGGCAGGCCATCATGTTGAAGGGCCGCGGCGCGGTGAAGAGTATCGTGTGTCCGCTGCACCGCTGGACTTATGGGCTCGACGGCAAGCTGCTGGGCGCACCGCACTTTGGCGCGAATCCCTGCCTCGATCTCGGCCGGTCTCCGCTGTTCCGGTGGAACGGCATGCTCTTTACAGGCAAGCGCGACGTGGCGCGCGACATGTCGAAGCTCGGGGTCATGCGGCACCTGGACTTTTCCGGTTACCTGCTGAGCCGTGTCGAGATCGACGAATACCAGTGCAATTGGAAGACGTTCATCGAGGTTTACCTCGAGGATTACCACGTTGAACCATTCCACCCCGGGCTCGGGCATTTTGTGAACGTGGCCGATTTGAAATGGGAGTTCGGGGACTGGTACAGCGTGCAGACCTGCGGCGTGAATTCCGGACTCGCCAGGCCCGGCAGCGAGGTCTACCGCCGCTGGCACGAGCAGGTACTGCGCTACGGCGAAGGCAGACAACCGGCGCACGGCGCCATCTGGCTCACCTATTTCCCCAATATCATGGTCGAGTGGTACCCTCATGTGCTGGTGGTAAGCACCATCGTGCCGCGAGGGCCCGAAGCATGCAGCAACGTGATCGAGTTCTATTACCCCGAGGATGTTGCTCTTTTCGAGCCCGAGTTCGTGGAGGCCGAGCAGGCAGCCTATCGCGAGACCGCAGTCGAAGACGCGGAAATCTGCGCGCGCATGACCGAGGGGCGGCGCGCGTTGTTTCAGCAGGGGATCAACGAAACCGGCCCGTACCAGTCACCGCTGGAAGATGGGGCGCGCCACTTCCATGAGTTCGTTCGGTGCCAAATCGAACCACACCTCGCCTGATGCACAGTCATCCATGCTCCCACCAGCCCAGATCATAGAAAAACCCACGTATTTTCAATAGCATGTAAACACCGCCGGGGCAGCAAGTGCTGCCCTTTTCGTTTCCGGGCTTTGCAGACAAGCTCACTTGCATTACCTTAGCAGCCTGTCGAGGTTGATATTCCGACAGGCTGCTTGCGGCAAAACCGGCCGATAATTCAGAAGAAAGCACAGCCGAAGCTGTCGAACGCGACGAAAAGAGGTGGTGAACTCGCATGGCTATCATATTCCGACGCAATTTTCCTGTTGCCGGTTTTGCGTCAGGAGTTTGTCGGATCTGAATCCGACAAACTCCTGGGCGGTGAAGCTTTCCGATGAACTTCACGACGCTGATAAGCGCCGGCGATCTTGCCGCGCATCTGGGCGATCCGGCTTGGGTCGTCTGTGACTGCCGCCACGACTTGCTGAACTATGAAGCCGGGCGCCGGGCCTACGCGCGGGCGCACATTCCAGGCGCGCGGTTCCTGCATCTCGACGAGGACCTCTCCGGTCCCAGGAATGGCAGGAATGGACGTCATCCCCTCCCGCATCCCATCACATTCACGCTGCGGCTGGGCGCGCTCGGCATCGACAACCGCAGGCAGGTCGTCGCCTACGACGCCAGTGCCGGCTGCTACGCAGCGCGCCTGTGGTGGATGTTGCGGTGGGTGGGCCACATTCGGGTCGCGGTTCTCGACGGCGGCTGGGACGCCTGGGAGCAGGCCGCGCATCCGGTAACCCCCGATGCGCCGGTGATCGTGAGCACAACCTTCAACCCGGACCTGCAGCCGCACAGCAGCGTGGATGCCGCGTTCATCGTGTCGCACCTTGCTCGGCAGGATATCGGCATACTCGATGCGCGCAGCACGGACCGGTTCCGCGGCGAAAATGAGACGCTCGACCCCGTGGGTGGGCACATCCCCGGCGCGGTGAACCGCTTTTTCAGACACAACCTGGATGAGTCGGGCCGCTTCAAGCCGGCGGCAGTACTCGAACGGGAGTTTGGCAATCTTCTGGGCAACCGCCCACCCGACACCGTGGTGCACCAATGCGGTTCGGGCGTGACCGCCTGCCACAACCTGCTCGCCATGGAGTTCGCCGGACTCAATGGCTCGCGCCTCTACCCCGGTTCGTGGAGCGAGTGGTGCTCCGACAGCACACGTCCGGTGTCCGTCGGCACTGCGTGAACGCGCTTCTTGCCGATCTCGTCCTGATCGTTCATTTTGCCTTCGTGCTGTTCGTGGTAGGCGGCCTCGCGCTCATCTTGATCGGCGCGGCGGCGGGCTGGCAATGGGTGCGCAATTTCTGGTTCAGGATCGCCCATCTGGCGGCGATCGCTTTCGTTGCTGTGGAGTCACTGGTGGGGGTCTGGTGCCCGCTCACCGTGTGGGAGGATGCCCTGCGCGGAACCGGCAGCGACATGAGCTTCATCGCCCGCTGGGTGCGCGCGATCCTGTTCTGGAACCTGCCTGAATGGCTGTTTACCGTCGCGTATTGCACCCTCGCCCTCGTGGTGATCACCACGTGGTGGCGGGTGCGCCCAAGGCGGGGACAAAATGAGAAGGGGCGCCGTAGCGCCCCCTGCCGCGGCGGCTAAGCAAGCCCGCTACACCAGCGTGTCAGCCCAGATGTTCCTCGCCCAGCCCCAGGCGTAGGTGCCTTCTTGCTCGCTCGCCTTGGGGGAGACTCCGCCTGCGCCCTTGACCGGCACCATGGTCTTTTTCGCAGGATCGTACTTGTGGATCGAGGTCACATGCATCGCGCTGCGGCCGTCGACCATGCTGTAGCAGGCGTTCATGATGGCCGGGTTCTGGAACACCGGCCGGCCCTTGAGCAGCGCCACCACCGCTCCCGCACAGATCTTTCCGTGCTGATTCGCCATGCTGCCTGACTTCGGCATGCCGGGCGCGGACAGGGTGGCATCGCCGAGCACGTGTATGCCCTTAACGGCGGTCGATTCGCAGGTGAGCCAGTCGATCCCGCACCAGCGCTCGTTTGCGGTGATAAGGGCCGCGCTACGTGCGATGTCCCCCGCCCGGTGCGGCGGGACAACATTGAGCACGTCACCCCGCACCTTGTCGCCCAGCAGGATCGCCGTCTGGTTTCGCGCGTCCACGTCCTGCAGTTCGGAGTTCGGCCGATAATCGATCATGCCCTTGTACGGGCCGTTCCAGGACTGCAGGAACAGGCCCTTTTTCGAGGTGATGTCGGGGTTCGAATCGAGCACGATGATTTTGGAGCGCGGCTTCGCCCGCTTCAAATAGTCCGCGACCTGGCACACGCGTTCGTAAGGACCCGGCGGGCAGCGATAGGGCGCCATGGGAATGTGGAACACGAAAACGCCTCCGTCGCGCATCGCCTCGATCTGCCTTCTCAGCGCCAGCGTCTGGGGCCCGGCCTTCCACGCGTGCAGTATGCGGTTCTGCGCCTCGGCGCCGTTCAGACCCGGAATAGCGTCGTATATGAAATCGATTCCCGGCGCGACGATCACGCGGTCGTACTGCAGGGTAGTGCCCCCCGTCAGGCGTACTTGTCGCCTGTCGTGCTCCACCGCAACAGCTTCATCGCGCAGCACGCGCACGCCGCGCTTGCGCAGGCCGTCGTAGCTCGTGGTCAGGTCCTCGATGCGGGCGTTGCCGCCCAGTACGAGATTACTCATCGGACACGAGATGAACTGCGCGTTCCGTTCAACCAGCGTCACCGCAATGTCCGGCGCCCACAGGCGGATGTACTTCGCCGCAGTCGCGCCCGAGAAGCCGCCGCCGACGATGACTACGCGGCCCGCGGTCCCGGCTTCTTCCACGGTCGCGCATCCGCCGATCGCGGAAACACCCGCGCCGGCCGACAACCACCTGATGAATTCGCGTCTGGTCAGTGACATGGTCCCTCCTCAGTAGCGCGAGGCCGGAGCGGTTGGCGGGGAGCTGGCCGGTCCCGCTTTCACGCTGGCGAAATAACCGGCGATCGCTTCAAGCTCCTGGTCGGTATAGCCCTTGGCCTGCTGGTGCATGATGGTCGCCGGGCGCTTGCCAGCCTTGAATTCCTTCAGTTGCTGCAGCATGTAATCCCGGTTCTGCCCCGCCAGGCTCGGGGGGACTCCTCCGACGCTGCGCCCGTCGGTGCCGTGACAGGTAAAGCAGGTCGCCGCCAGGCTGCGCGCGTACGCCGGGTCGGCCGCGCCCGCCTCCATGACGGAGCTGCCCGCACCCAGCAACGCGAACATGAGGCATTTCGATGCCAGACGCATACACCCCTCCTTTTCTGAAAAGCCGCGTCGCGGAACCACCGTTATCGGGGCCTCAAACCAGCGTTGGCAGTTTCCGCGCAATGCCTGAGTGTGTCAAGAATGAATGGCGGCCGCTTGCGCCCGCGCATGGGAACGCGCGGTTGGGAGGATGTCGCAGGCGCGGCGGTGGGCGCCGGCCTCGAGAGCGACCTACTGGACCGGTGCGCTCTCGCTCACGGCCGGGGCTTCCTCGGCAAATCCAAGGACCACCTTCTCGTTCGCATCGATGTCTACGGTGACCTTTCCACCGTTGGCGAGCCTCCCGAACAGCAGTTCGTCCGCGAGCGCGCTGCGGATGGTGTCCTGAATCAGGCGCGCCATCGGGCGGGCACCCATCTGCGGATCGAAGCCCGTCTTCGCCAGGTAGTCCTTGAGCGCGGCCGTAAAGGTGATATCGACCTTCTTCTCGTGCAGCTGGTCTTCGAGCTGCATGAGGAACTTGTCGACGACCCGCAGGATGACCTCCCGGCTCAACGCCGCGAACGAGATGATGGCATCGAGCCGGTTGCGAAACTCCGGCGAAAACAGCCGCCGGATCTCCGCCAGTTCGTCTCCCGCACTCTGGCTCGGAGTGAACCCCATGGAGGTTTTCGACAGCTCGGCCGCGCCGGCATTGGTGGTCATGACGATCGCCACGTTGCGGAAGTCGGCCTTGCGCCCGTTGTTGTCGGTAAGCGTGCCGTGATCCATCACCTGCAGCAGGATATTGAAGATGTCGGGGTGCGCTTTCTCGATCTCGTCAAGCAGCAGCACGGAATACGGGTGCTTGGTGATGGCTTCCGTGAGCAGCCCGCCCTGGTCGAAGCCGACGTAGCCGGGCGGCGCGCCGATCAGCCGCGACACGGCATGCCGTTCCATGTATTCGGACATGTCGAAGCGCGTGAGTTCCACGCCCATGACGTAGGCGAGCTGACGCGCGACCTCGGTTTTTCCCACCCCCGTGGGACCTGAAAACAGGAAGCAGCCTATCGGTTTCTGCGGATTGCCCAGACCGCTGCGCGCCATCTTGATCGCGGTCGCCAGCGCGTCGATCGCCCGGTCCTGGCCGAACACCACGGCCTTGAGGTCGCGGTCCAGGTTCCTCAACGAATTGCGATCGTCGATCGAAACCGTCTGCGCCGGAATGCGCGTGATCTTGGCGACGATGTCCTCGATCTCGTGCTTGCCGATGATCCGCTTTTGCCTGGACTTGGGCAGGATCTTCTGCGCTGCCCCCGCCTCGTCGATCACGTCTATCGCCTTATCGGGCAGATGGCGATCGTTGATGAAACGCGCGGAGAGCTCCGCGGCCGCGGTCAGCGCGGTCGGCAGGTACTTGACCCCGTGGTGCGCCTCGAACCGCGACTTGAGCCCCTTCAGGATGGCAATCGTCTCCGCCACCGACGGTTCCACGACGTCGATCTTCTGGAAGCGGCGCGAGAGCGCGTGATCCTTCTCGAACACGCCCCGATACTCGGTGTAGGTCGTCGCCCCGAGGCACTTCAACTGCCCCGCCTGCAACGCGGGCTTGAGCAGATTGGATGCGTCGAGCGTGCCGCCTGATGCGGCCCCGGCGCCGATCAGGGTATGAATTTCGTCGATGAAAAGAATGGCCTGGGGATTCTCCAGCAGCTGTTTCAGCACGGCCTTCAGCCTCTGCTCGAAATCACCGCGGTACTTGGTCCCCGCGAGCAGCGCCCCCATGTCGAGCGCGTAAACGTTGCAGCGGCGCAGGATCTCCGGCACGCCCCCTTCCACGATGCGCCGCGCCAGGCCCTCGGCGATTGCGGTCTTGCCGACCCCTGCTTCGCCCACCAGCAACGGATTATTCTTGCGGCGCCGGCACAGCGTCTGGATCACCCGCTCGAGTTCCCGGTCGCGCCCGATCAACGGATCGATCTTGCCCGCTAACGCCATGGCATTGAGGTTCATGGTGTAGTTTTCGAGCGCGCCGTTCGGCTGCGCTTCGTGCTCGCCCTCGGATTCCCCATCGGTCTTGGCGGGCTGCGCCTGCGGCACCTTGCTGATGCCGTGGGAGATGTAGTTCACCACATCGAGGCGCGTGACGCCCTTCTGGTGCAGAAAATAGACCGCGTGGGAATCCTTCTCACCAAAAATCGCCACCAGCACGTTGGCGCCGGTCACCTCTTTCTTGCCCGAGGACTGCACGTGCAGGATGGCGCGCTGGATCACCCGCTGGAAGCCCAGCGTGGGCTGCGTGTCGACGTCGTCGCCGGCAAGTATCGGCGTGTGTTCGGTCACAAAATCGCCCAGCAGCTTGCGCAACTCGTCCATATCCGCCGCGCACGCGCGCAGCACCTCGGAGGCCGACGGATTGTCGAGCAGCGCGAGCAGCAGATGCTCCACGGTAATGAATTCATGGCGCTTCTGCCGCGCCTCCATGAAGGCCGTGTGCAGGCTGACTTCGAGTTCCTGTGCGATCATTTCAGTTTTCTTCCATCACACACTGTAACGGATGCAGGTGCTGTTTGGCGTACGACTTGACCTGCTCCACCTTGGTTGCCGCGACGTCCCGGGGATAAAGCCCGCATACCCCGCTGCCTTCGCGGTGCACCTTCAGCATCACCTGCGTCGCGCGCTCCCGGCTCAGCAAAAAAAACTTCTGCAGCACCGCAACGACAAAATCCATGGGCGTATAGTCGTCGTTCAGCAGCACCACCTTGAACATCGGCGGCGGTTTGACCTTGACCCGTCTGGTCTCCAGGACCGTGTCTTCACGCTGCCGTGTCGCCATGCCGGGAAACCCGCCTTGATGATTCCGTCCGTATACAGTGCTCCAGTGCTATTCTCACCATAATACGGCAAATTTCAAGTGGCAATAAGTGACCTTTTTCCGGTGTATACTTGACTTCCTCCCGGAGATAGCCTAGAAAGCAGTCGGGTGTTTGGCTTCAAGCTACTTCGCGGGTCCGGTACGGCCGTTTGCGATCCTTGAAACTCAAACAGATTGCGGGGATCGGGCCCGCGTATTTTGGAAGGCAGGTACTATGGCAACTGGCACCGTCAAGTGGTTCAACGACTCCAAGGGGTATGGCTTCATCACCCCCGATGATGGTAGCGAAGACCTGTTCGCGCACTTCTCGGCTATCCAGATGAGCGGCTTCAAGACGCTCAAGGAAGGCCAGAAGGTGTCTTTCGAGGTCACTCAAGGCCCGAAAGGCAAGCAGGCTGCCAACATCCAAGCCGCTTGACCGCCCACCCCGCGCAACGGGGTGAGTTCGTTTCATCTTCGCCAAAAAACAAGCCCACCCGAACACTGCAGCGGTGGGCTTTTTCGTTTGGGGAGAGGCGACAGGGGTGTTGGCCCTGTCAGACTCGGGGGAAGTTCCTTACTGACCCGGTCGGGTTGCGCCCGCTTTACTTGCCCCAAGGCCTGATCGTGTCCTTCAGCTTGCCGTACCCCTCGAGGTAACGGGGCCGCTTGCCGCCATAAATCCTGTCGAAGATCGCAAGCTGGGCGTCCAGCCAGCGAGCAAGTTCCGTATTGCCCGGATTTGCCGCCTTGTAGGCCTCGTTGATCAGGACGAAGTGGATTCTCGGATCGTAGGGCTGCTTCTCGCCTCCGACCGTCTCATCCCCGGCCAGCAGGCGCAGGAGCATCGCGTCGGCGGAACCGAGCGTCTGCTCGAAAATCGGCTCGCCCTGCATGCGGTACATGACGCTGGTCATGTCCTTGCCGTTCGTCATCGTGAAGCCCATCTCCTTCCAGACCTTGTTGATGTCGGTGCCGGCCTTGACATGTTCGAGAACCCTTTGCCCCCAACCGCGCAGCACATCGGGCGCGTCGGCCATGAGATCGGTCAGCCGGTCGCCGTCGAGGTCCGTTGCGTATACGATCGCCTTGCGCTGCTGATACATGTCGTGCAGCAGGATGCCGAAATTGGTGTCGGAGATATGCTCGTGGATTTCTCCGCCCCAGTTCTCCATGCCGTCCTTGAAGTCCCTGGGTAGCAGCGCGACGATCGCATCGACGTTCGCCTTGTGCTCGGCATAGGCATCGACGGCGTAGCGTCGCTTGAGCTCGAATTTCGTGCCCTGCAGCAGCCAGCGCACGATCCCCGCGTTGACGGCGTCTTCCTGGGCCTGCGTCGGCTTGGTGGCGACGCGCCCGATCTGCCCTGTTTCGTGCACCATCTTCAGGAACAAGCGCACGGCGTACGCCATCCTGACGCCGGGAGTGTTCATCTCGGAGTGGATATTGCCCGTGTCGCGGTCGATGCGGAACTTCTTGCCGTCCTGCGAGAAGGGCAGGCCGGGCATGAACCGCACGCTGGTGATGGTGCCGTAGGGCCGGACGTTGCAGTAGACCCCGGCCGCGGTCCGCAGCGGCGCATTGGCGGATTTGCCGGCGACCACCACCTTCTTGCCGTTCTCGTTGACCATGAAGTCGCCGGCGGTGGACCACTTGATCGCGGTGTACTCGAGCTTGCCGAACCACGCGAGCGATGCGAGCCTGGTGTCGTGCCGGAACTGCGCCATCATGGGCACGCCGAGGAACGGCAGGCCAAGCACGTCGAGCGCCATCAGCGTGCCATTGAGAGCAAACATGTCCGTCAACGCGTGCGCGACCGGCTTCACGTTGCCGTACTGGTTTCCGCCTTCCCAGATGATCGCGTCGGAAACGCCCCGCGGCTGGATCTTGGATCGCTTGTAGACGCTGTCCAGCAGCTGGAACAGATTGCCGCTCTGTTCTTCCTGTGCGATCTTCATCAGGTCGAGTCGTTCAGTCATGATTCTTCTCTTCTCCGTTCGGATTTGGTCAGTCAGGTGATTGTTCTATCTTGGCGATCATTCGGGGCGTCCAGAAGCGGGCTTTGAGCAGGGTCGCTGCTGCCCCTGTCTGCTTGTCTCATGTCGCGAGCTTCGTATTCCCGTGCTGGTACCAGATCTTTTTTCAGGCGGATTGCAGCAAGGCGAGCGGGAACCCGGGAACGGTTCTGCGGAAAACATGCAAACAAAAATTATAACAGACGCATCACGCTTCCTTACCCGCGTAGACGGTGGCCACCGGCCCGCGGTGCCGGGCGCCGCCAAGCCGCATTCGCGTGTGCGCGCAGTTGTCGGACACCGGCGCTGCCTGCAGTAGCGCAATTCACATTTACCTGGCGCAAAAAAGCCTTCCTCATTGGCTGATCTTCGGCGGCTGACAGGCAATGGAATTGTGCTAATGCACACATAAATAAAGGTTAAATTACATGGACTTACATTTATAAATAAATTGTTATAATGCATTGCAGCACGAGCCGGAATACGCAGTTTCACGATAGAGGATTCCGAAGCCGGAGCACAGGGAGCGCTCTTCAACCGCAAGGGAAAGCCGCCATGACGCAGCCCGCATCCATGCCACAAGGCGTTGAAATTCTTGGAACAATTACGCCCGAGTCCGCAGAAATCCTGACTCAGCAGGCGGTTGCCTTCGTCGCCAAACTAGCCCGCAAGTTCGAAGCGCGGCGGCGCTCGAGAACGTGCGTGCCGACAAGCTGCGCGAGGTGACCGACGGCTGCGACGGGACCTGGGTGGCACACCCCGGTCTGGTGGAGATCGACAAGTCGGTTTTCGATCAGCACATGCCCGCGCCCAACCAGCTTCACCGCAAGCGCGAGGATGTGGCGGTTGGCGCAAGGGAGTTGCTCGACTTCGGTCCCGCGGCGCCGATCACCGAATCCGGGCTGCGAAACAACATCAGCGTCGGCATTCAATATATCGGGGCCTGGCTCGCGGGCAACGGCTGCGTGCCGGTCTACAACCTGATTTCGACCGCATCATCACCAGCGACGAATACGTCGAGTTTCTCACTTTACCCGCTTACGACTGGCTGACTCGCGGCGTGCCCGACGCGGTGCCCGCGTAGCAACGGCACGTGATCCAGCACGCGGTCCGACCCAGCCAACGGCGGCGATCGTCTCTAAAGTAACTACTCACAAACTACGCCGCACGTGTATTTTAAGATGCTGATTATACGATATTTTCTAGAAGTGCGCGATAGGGGTGAACGCGAGAAATGCATACAATGTCAACGGCTTACCGCAAATGGGCGTTAAGCGCGCTGACCGATCATCCGGTCAATCACATCAACCACAGAGAGGAATGATCATGAGCAAGCTGTTGTCTGCCCTGATTGCCGCGGTATTTGCAGTGGTGACCGTTACACCCGTCACCTTCGCGGCAGAGAAGAAAATGGAAGAGAAAAAAGAAATGAAGAAGGCTGACGCCAAGAAAACCGATGGCAAAACCAAGGCCGCTGCCAAGAAAACTGACGGCAAGACGAAGGCCGCTGCCAAGAAAACCGACGGCAAAGCGAAAGCCGAAGAGAAAAAGAAGTAAGCTCTCTTCCTGTACCGCAAAAGGCAGGGTTTCGACCCTGCCTTTTTTGTTTGGTCTGGCGAACCGGAGTGCGGGCACAATAGGCCATCGTTTTCGGCTACTGGGTCACGCAAGTTAGAATAGATCATGGCGAAAGTGCGCGTAGTGGTCGGGATGTCCGGCGGGGTCGATTCGTCGGTCGCCGCGCTCCTGCTCAAGGAGCAGGGCTACGAGGTGATGGGCCTCTTCATGAAGAACTGGGAGGACGATGACACCGACGAATACTGCACCTCGCGCCAGGACCTGATCGACGCGGTCGCCGTTGCCGATTGCATCGGCATCGAGATCGATGCGATCAATTTTTCGGCCGAGTACAAGGAGCGCGTCTTCAACGAGTTCCTGCGCGAATACCAGGCCGGCCGCACTCCCAATCCCGACGTGCTGTGCAACGCCGAAATCAAGTTCAAGGCCTTCCTCGACCACGCCGTCGGCCTCGGCGCGGACTGGATCGCCACCGGCCATTACGCGCAGGCGCGCGAAACGGACGGCGCCCGGCAGCTCTTGCAGGCGGAGGACGGCACCAAGGACCAGAGCTACTTCCTCTACCGCCTCAACCAGGCGCAGCTCTCCCGCACGCTGTTTCCGCTGGGACGGCTCTACAAGCGCGACGTGCGCGCCATCGCGCGGCGCGAAGGGCTGCCCAACCACGACAAGAAGGACTCGACCGGCATCTGCTTCATCGGCGAGCGGCCGTTCCGGGAATTCCTCAACCGCTACCTGCCGGAGAACCCGGGCGAGATCCGCACGGACGAAGGACGCGTCGTCGGCCGGCACCACGGCCTCATGTTCTACACCATCGGCCAGCGCCAGGGCCTCGGCATCGGCGGGCGGCGCGAGGGCGACGGAGCCGCGTGGTACGTCGCGGCCAAGGAGCCCCAGCGCAACCGCCTGACCGTGGTGCAGGGACACGACCACCCGGCGCTCTACACCGACAGATTGAGCGCCACGGGCCTCTCCTGGGTGAGCGGCGCGGCGCCGCACTGCCAGTGGGTGTACGGCGCGAAGACGCGCTACCGGCAAAAAGACGCGCCGTGCACGATCGCCAGCGTGGACGGCGCGCGTTGCGAGATCGAGTTCGCCGAGCCGCAGTGGGCGGTGACGCCCGGGCAATCGGTGGTGATCTACGAGAGCCGCGTGTGCCTGGGCGGCGGCATCATCGAGAGCGCGACGCGCAGTGAAAAGAGCATAGCCGCGCTCGCCGAAGGCGGCGGCGAGCAGCCATGCCCGTGAACGGCGGCGCTTGACGCTCGCTTCGTGTGGGTAGTAGGCTCGGTCACATGGGAGCCACCGACAAATTCGTGCTGTTCACCCAGCCCGGGTGAAGCAGTTGCCTGCGGGCGAAAGAGTTTCTTTCGCGCAGAAACATAGACCACATCGTGGTCGACGTGCTGAACGACCCCGGCGGGCGGGAGCAGCTGCTGAAGCTCGGCGTGCGCAACGTGCCGGTCGTCGCGAAAGGCGCGAGCTACGTCTTCGGCCAGAACCTCGAGGACGTCGCGGAATTCATCGGGCTCGCCGGCACGGGGCACAAGCTGCTGCCGCCGGGCGAGCTCATCCAGAAGTGGGTCGGCGTGCTGCGCGCGGTGCAACGCTACCTGCGCCAGATGCCGGCCGGGCGCATCAACGAGCGCGTCATCGAGAACCGCGACCGGTCGATCCGGATATTGAGCCACCACACTTTCCGCATCGGGGAGGCTTTCCTCGAATCCGCGATTGACGGCGTCGAGTACGCTATCGGGCACGCCAACGTCCCGCCGAAGGACGGCACCTTTCTCACCGGGGCGGAGATCGCGGGCTACGGCGAGGAAGTCATCCGGCGGCTGCAGCAATGGTGGGACGGGTTGCCGGAC
>JACQGN010000258.1 GCA_016199545.1 Betaproteobacteria bacterium
CATCAAGGGGGAGGGAATAACGGTTATATCCACCGGCATGACTCCACCGCCGTATAGGTCAAACCTTGCGGAGTCCCCCGGCAGAGACGGGGGTTTACCTCACCGAATTATCGCTCGAACCATTTCACCAGTTCGAAGCGCCTGCCCTTCGCCAGGCGGAACGTGCTGAAGTCGCGAAGGTCCACTGTCAGAATGGCGCGGCAACCCGTGTCTTGAGCGAACCAGACCATCGCCGCATCGGTGAAGTCAGGATTCAGATCGGCATAGCGGGTCAGGGTTTCGCTCACATCGGGATAGGCGCAGGTGGGCAGATCGAGGACTTTGCGCGGAATCTTGCGCAGCCAGTCGAGCAGTCGCACCTTGCCGGCTGTCGAAAGGAAATAGCACGTTTCGGTTACGACCGGTGCCGGCACCAGCATTTCGCCAACGTAATTGTCCAGGAATTGTCGCGCTGCACGGTGCCGCGGGTCGCGCTCGATGCCAAGAGCGACGAGGAACCCGCTGTCCGCCAGGACGCGCCTCATCGGCCGTGCTTGCGGAAGCGGGCGCGCAGCGCAGCTTTGATATTGCCGGACACATCAGAGCCGTCGCCCTTGTCCCCGCCAATGAAGGGATGGCGCGAACCAGCCGCGCGTCCCTTGGGCGAACGCAGCAGTTCCTCAAGCGCCTGCTTCACGGCCTCGCTCTTGGTGAGACGGCGCTTGACGCAGTATTCGGCCAGTTCCTGCTCGATGCGCTGAGGGAGGCGGACGGTGAGGGTCATGCTCGGGCTCCGGTGTAATACCGTTTTCTCGTAATCGTATTACAACGTCCTCCAGCCGCCAAGCACTCGATCCAGGCGCCGGGTAATGGGCAGATCTACAACGCGATCTTCTGCCGCTGCCCGGTCTCGGACGCGCGGCGGATGGCGTCCAGCATCCGGTGGCGGCGCACGGCGTGATCGAAATCGGGCTCGACGCGCGCCCCGCCGCGAATCGCCTCGGCGAACTTGACCCAATTCTGGCCCACGTCGTACGAGGGGCCGGCGTTGCGTACTTCCTCCGGCACCCACTTGAGCCGCTCCGGCACGGGCAACGGTTGCAGCGTCTTGTCGTCCTTGTGCCCGCCCACGATCGTGCGTTTCGCCTCCTCGCCGGCCTCGCCGCCGCCGATCATCGCGAGCGTGCCGTCCTTGCCGTAGATCTCCAGCCGGTAACCGCTGCCGTGGTACGGATGAACGCCCACGTTTGCGCTCACGACCGCGCCGCCTTCGAGCCGGCCCTGGATCATGATGTTGTCGGGCGAGGTCACGTCCACGTATTTCTTGGTGTCGGTCTCGAACCATTGAGGCACCTGAGTGGCTACGACGGCCGACACTTCAGTCATCTCCCCGACGACCATGCACAAGGCATCGATCGCGTGCCCGAACGTGATCGTCAGCGTGTTCGCGCCCAGAGTCACGTCGCGCTGCCAGGTGCGGTCCGCGGTGCGGGTCAGCACGCCGCTGCCCATCATCGTCATATTCACCGACAGCACCTGCCCGACGTAGCCATCCTTCACAAGCTCGCGCAGATGCATGTAAGCGGGCGAGGCGCGCCGCTGCAGGCCGACCATCGTGTGTACCTTCATCTTGCGGCCCAGCGCTGCGAGCTCCTCGGCCTCCTCCGTGGTCGCGCCCAGCGGCCACTCGCAGTAGACGTGCTTGCCCGCTTCCAGGGCGTTCTTCGTGAGCACGTAGTGCGCCGGCACGCGCACGGCGACGAGCGCCGCCTCGACCTGCGGGTCCGCGTCCATGGCCTTGTCGTCGCCGTAGGCGCGCTTGACCCCGTACTTGTCGGCCGCCGCCTGCGCCGTATCGGCGTGCGCCGTGCACACGGCGTAGATCTCGGTCTCCGGCAGCTTCGTCAGAGCGGGGGCATGGGCCCTCGGACCCCATCTGCCGTTCGCTCCGATAAATCCAACGCGTAAAGGACTGGATGACGTCATGGCTTCTTCCTTATAAGGCGAGTGAATTCCGCAAACAGAGAATTTTACGCCGGTAGCGCTGCCTTCAGCGCACCCGGAGTCACAATTGCGACACGCGATTTACCCGCCAGCGTAAGCAGATCCGCGTCGCCCGTCACCAGGGCGTCCGCTTTAGCCGCATAGGCCAGTTGCAGGAACTTCCGGTCATCCGGATCGCGACATTCGGGGACCCGAACGGACGCGCCGGCCTCGCGCACGGCCTCGGCGTGTTCCATGTAGTGCGCGAGTACATTCTTCGTTTCCTCCTCGGAAAGCTTGAGCTTCGGGTAGGCCAGCACGCGCACCAGCTCGGCGAGCGTTTCCGCGGAAACCAGGGGCACAACGCGCCCGCCCGCCCACGCCTCCCGCAGCCAGGCAAGCCGCCCCTCCCGGAACACGAGGGCCGACACCACGACGTTGGTGTCGAGTACGACACGCCGCGGGCGGACTACTTCCGCTTTCTCGCCCACCGTACCGCACCTTCGATGTCCTTCTCGGTGATGCCAAGTGACTCTATTTTTCGCCAGACGCCTTCGAGGCTCGTCACGTTCGCCGGCACCAGCACGATGCGGCCCTTTTCGGCGCGCACCTCGAAATAGCGCGCGCCCGGGAATTGCCCCACGATCGCCTTGGGCAGGGTAAGCTGGTTCTTGGAGGTCAGCTTGGCAAGCATCACTGCATTCCTTTTAGTAAGGAATCCTTATTATACGCCAGCATTCCTTCCGACGCCCGCTCCCTCGCGTTCCGGCGCTCGCACGAAAGCCCGGTCCCTTATTCTTCTGTTTTTACCCTATCACTTCATCTCGATGAATTCGAGCTGCACGCCGTCCGGCCCTTCGAAGAAGCACACCCGCCGGCCGCCTGAAACGATGGTTTGCTCGAGGATGTGAATGTTCTGGGCCTTGAGTTTCTCCACAATCGAGTCCAGCTCGTCGGTGTCGATGGCGATGTGCTCCATGCCGTACTTCTGCTCGCGCTTCTGTTCCACGAGGAAATCGGAGACATTGAGCGACAGCCCGTGCAGATCCAGGCGGTAGCCGCCGTTTGCGTTCTTGTTCACGATCTTCGCCCCGAGCGTGTCAACGTAGAATTTCGCCGTCTTGTCCGGGTCTTGGGTCTTAAGATGCAGATGGTTGAGCTTCAGCGTCATGGGATATCTCCTCCAGGTTGGGAATTCACTTCCGTCAAGGGGCGTTTCGCCGCTATAGTGTAGAGCAGACTCCGGTACGTCAACAACGTCAGGAGATATCGGGATGATACGCGTCGTCGGGATCGACCATATTTCAATACGCGTCAGCGACTTTGCGAGGTCCAAAGCCTTCTATGGCCGGTTGTTCGCGTTCTTGGGCTTCAAGGTGCTGGACGAACACGAGGACGCGATCGGCTGGACGAACGGCAAGACGCGCTTCTGGATCGGGCAGGCCGATGCCGAAGGCCGCAAGCACAGGCACCGCATCGGCAATATCGGCCTCCACCATTACGCTTTCGAGTTGCGCAGCCGGCGGGAAGTCGATGCCCTGCAGGCCTTTCTCGAAAAGCTTGGCGCCCGGATCGTCGACCCGGCTGATGAGTATTACGAAGACTACTACGCCGTATTCTTTCTGGATCCCGATGGTCTGAAGCTCGAGGGGATGAAGTATGGCGAGCTGACGGCGCGGGCCGCGCGCAAGGCGGCGCGGTCGCGCAAGAACGAAAAGCGTTCACACAAGAAAACGCATTGAGAAGGCTCCTTTGCTGCCGCCCTTGTGGCATGGACCGTGGGGCCCGAGACTTCTCCGGGCATGACTCCGGAAGCTCTTCGAATGTTCATCATTCTTTTGCCGTCGAACGCCTCCGTTCGCTGTCGCGGATCATCTCGGACAAGTCCGAGGCCGGGCGGATCTCGAAGGGGCCTGCCTGCACGCCGGGGTGCTTCGACAATCGAAATCGCCTCGTCGAGGCCCGCCTTCTCCATAACGGGAAACGCGCCCGCGCTTTGAATTCTTGCGCACGATCAGCCGCCGCTCAATGCCTGGACGATCACCACCTCGTCGGAGGCCGCGAGCGGCTGCGACAGCTCGTGCACCTGCCCGCCGTTGACGAAGATGCGGATGTGGCGCCGTATCCTGTCCTGCTCGTCGATCATGCGGAAACGAATTCCCGGATACTTGCGCTCCAGATCAGCGAGGACAGCAGCGAGCGTTGCGCCGCTCGCCTCGGCTTCGCTCTCCTCGGTATACGAGCGCAGCGCGCTGGGTATCAGCACCTTCATGGTAGCAAGGCCGGCCTACGACAACGCGGCCACTTCCACTGAGTAGATCTCCGGAAGATGCCGCGCCACGCAGGCCCAGCGGCGGCCTTCGTCGCGGCTCATCCACAGTTCGCCGCTGGTCGTGCCGAAGTAGAGACCCACCGGATCCGATGCGTCCGCCGTCATCGCCTGGCGCTTCACGGTCCACCATGCCTGCTTTTCAGGCAAGCCGGCGTCGAGGCGCTGCCAGGTCTTGCCGCCATTGCGCGTGGCATACACCGACGGCTCGCCGTCCGGGCTCGTGCGCGGCCAGACGGTGGCGCCGTTCATCGGCAGGACCCATGCGGTGTCCGCGTCGCGCGGATGCACCACCATCGGAAAGCCGATGTCGCCGACGCGCTTGGGCATGTTCTTGCCGATGCGCATCCACGTGTCCGACGGCCGGTCGAGCCGGTAGATGCCGCAATGATTCTGTTGATACAGGCGGTCCGGATTGCTCGGGCAGAGCCGGACGCAGTGCGGGTCGTGGAAGGTGGGTTTCGATGCATCGAATCCAAACCCCTCGACCACATCGAGCCCCTTGATCAGCGTTTTCCACGTCCGGCCGCCGTCTGTCGATTCGTGCACGCCGCCGCCCGACATTGCGACGTAGAAGTGGGCGCCATCGCGCGGATCGACGTTGATCGAGTGCAGCTTCGGCCCGTCCGGCGTGCCGTCCTGCACCGTGCCCATCCATTC
>JACQGN010000253.1 GCA_016199545.1 Betaproteobacteria bacterium
CTGGACGCCACTGTACAACCCCTTTCCCTACGAAAGATGTGTAGATACCTATGCCCGAGGGGCGAGGGGAGTGTCGTGCGAGTCCGGATGTATGTGTCATCCGGTTTCGTAATGGTCAATGGGGAGATCTGACTATGGACTTTGCATTCACGCCTGAGCAGGAGGCGCTGCGGCGGGAGGTGCGCGCCTTCATCGCCAGCGAAGTGACCCCCGAAGTCATCGCGGAAATGGAGGAACACAACGAGGGGCGTCCTTTCCACCGCACCGCCTGTCGCTCGCCTCTCCTGAGCGCGCTGTTCAAGAAAATCGCCGACCGGGGCTGGGTAGGCATCAGCTACCCGAAGGAGTACGGCGGGCAGGGTGGCGACCGCATCACCCAGTACATCGTGGAGGAGGAACTGTATCGCGCCAACCTCACCATAGCCCTGGGCGGCAGCGGCGCGCCGGCGATCATGGCGGCCGGCACGGAGGAACAGAAACGCTACTACATCCCCAAGCTCATCACCGGGGAATTCATGTTTGCCCAGGGATTCACCGAGCCCCGCGGCGGCGCCGACCTCGCCTCGCTGCAATGCCGCGCGGACCGCGACGGCGACGACTACGTCATCAACGGGCAGAAGATCTACACCTCGAACGCCGAGTCCGCCACGCACATCTACCTGATGGCGAGAACCAACCGGAACGTGCCCAAGCACGAGGGGATCTCGATCTTCCTGGTGCCGATGGACACGCCTGGCATCACGATACGCCCGTTGTGGACCATCCAGAATGAACCGCGGGCGGCCCTGACGACCACGTACGGTCATGCGCGAACCAACGAGACGTTCTACGACAACGTGCGGGTGCACAAGTCGTGCCTGCTCGGTGAGGAAAACAAGGGCTGGCGCGTGGGCTCGATGGGCCTGAATCTAGACCGGGTCGGCGCCGCGCGCTATCTCATTTCCGTGCGCCGCGACGAGGACATCATCAACTGGATCAAGGCGAGCCGTGAACTGGGTGACTACTCCCCGGCGAACGACGCGGCGATCCGGGACAAGGTCGCGGAACTCTGGACCGAGGCTCAAGTCTGCCGGCTGATGACGATGCGCAGCATGTCGATCGTCGAGCGCGGCGGCAAGTTCACCTACGAGGGCTCAGCCGAAAAGGTATGGGCGCCCGAGCACGGGGTGAGAACCACCGAGGCCATCACGCAGATGCTCGGGCCCTATGGCCAGTTGCTGAACGGCTCGCCGCGGGCGATCCGGAACGGGCTGTTTGCGCACAACCTGATGGGTGCTTTCCAGTCCGGGATCAACCACGGCAGCGTGCAGGTCATGCGCGATCAGGTTGCCCGGCGTGGCCTGGCCATGCCGCGCGCCAAGCGCTGAACAACCCTCGCCCGCAAGACGAGGGGCTCGGATCTTCTTCGGCTGGAGGCCGACAAAAAACTTCTCCTCCCCCTTGACGGGGGAGGATTAAGGTGGGGGTGAATCTGATCGGGTGCATGTCGCTCACGTTGCCACCCCCATCCTGACCTTCCCCCATCGAGGGGGAAGGGACCCTAATATAGGCGCCTTGCCTCATCCCGCCTGCAGAGCCGGCTCCCTTCCACGGACGGGGGCGCTGCGGGCGTGTTTCGCCGGGCCTGCGGTGGTCACCGCATCCATCAACTGTGCAACGTCCTTGACCTTTTCTAGGCGCTGCACGAGTTCGATCGCGGTCGCGGCGTGCTCCTTGCCGAGTATGCCCTCCGTATTGAGGCGGAATTTGTCGAGCACCGCATTGCCGGTGAGATGCCTCGCGATCTCCATCACGAACTCATGTACGGTGCCGTCGCGCATCGTGATGCGTAGCCGCGCTTCCGGATTGCCGTCGGCGATATGCGGTCGGCGCAATACGACGTCGTTGCTGCGCAGCAGTCGCACGCGCTTCATGAACGCCTGCAGATCGCCCTTCGCCGCGCGCTTGTCGGTGAACGTCTCGTAGTCCACCTTGCCGTCGATGATCGCCGCGGCGATGTTATAGGCGCCGCTGAACTTGCCTTCCAAGCCCTGGTTTACCTCAGTGCGCAGCAGCGCGCCGGTGCACGGAATGTTGGGGCCGATATGCTCGACCAGCTCGATATCCGCGGCCTTGAGCTTCTTCTCCTTGACGAACGGCAGCAGATTGGTCAGCGTCTGGTGATTGCCCCCGCAGCATGGCCACGGCTTGATGCGCGTGCCCTCTTCCTCCAGGAAGTAGACCTTGCCGAGGAACTTGGTCATCATCGGAATGTTGCACTTCGCTCCGCCGAAATTGTCGGCGTAACCCTGCCGGCCCTCGATGATGTCCGGATCCGACGTGAAGCCCTTGGCCGCGAGCTTGGCGGCGATGACGCCGTTCCTCGCTGCCTGCCCGGGATGGAACGGCTTGGTCATGGTGCCGAAGTTGCGGCGCAGCCCTGCGGCCTCCGAACCGGCGATGCCCAGGGCCATGCGGACCTTCTGCGCGTCCAATCCGAGCAACCTGGAGGCTGCAGCCGCAGCAGCCATCGTTCCGTAGATGGCGGTGGGGTGCCAGTCGCGATCCGTGTGGTTGTTGGCGCTCAGGCGGGTGCCCAGCTCGTAACCTACGACCCAGGCCGTGAGCACATCGCGGCCAGACAAGTGCAGCTCGTCCGCCAGGGCGAGCACGGTAGGCGTCAGCACGGTCGCGGGGTGACCGCCGCATCCGCCCAGATCGTCGAAGTCCTCGGAGTGGCCGATCGTTCCATTGGCAAACGCAGCCTGGGCGCTTGCGGTGCGGATATTGGTGCCGATCACGCGCGCCTGCGGATTGCCGCCCTGCTCGCGCGTGAACTCGAGCATGATCTTTCCGAGCTGCGAGGTCGTGCCGTAAGTGGCAGTGCCGATATAGTCGAGTATCGATTTCTTGGCCTGCTCGATTGCCGCGGGGGGGATCTGGTCATACGTTGCGGTGGCGATCCAGCGCGCCAGGGTTTCAGTGGTTCCCATAGACATAGAGGGCCTCTCAGTGGTTAGAACCTGTCCCAACATCGCATCGGACGCGTGATGCGCCCATTATTGAGATAGGTTCGCGTTAGCGCGGCGACCGAGACCTCGGCCGCCAGCGATCGTTGCATCATGCTCAGGAAATCCTGGTGCGTCAACCGATCCACGCAAGGCGTTCCAAAAACTGGCGTGTTTGTCCACGTATTGGACGTGGCGGCGGTTCCCGTTTGCGAGACCGCTCAGAACGCGGGATACCGCGATCTCCGCCGGTGTCGTTGCCAAGCGCCATACGGATGCGGCATCATCACCTTCAGGATTGGGTATCACTGCGTTCAGCCCAACCTATCATTGATGCGAAGTTACGACCCGGCACATTAGCAGGCGCAATCAGAATGAACGACAACCCCGGTGACATCCCGCTGCTGTTCACGCCGATCAAGCTGCGCTCTGTCGTCGCTCGCAATCGCATCGTGAGCTCGCCGATGTGCCAGTACGTCTCGGTCGATGGCGCGCCGACCGAGTGGCAGCTCGTGAATTTCGGCCGCTTCGCCATGAGCGGAACCGGCATCGTGTTCGGTGAAGAAACCGCCGTGGAACCGCGTGGCCGCAAGACGCATCACTGCGCCGGCATCTATCACGATCGCCATATCGAGGCCTACCGCCGCATCACCGATTTCATCAAGTCGCTCGGTTCCGTGCCGGCCATTCAACTCGGCCACTGCGGCCGGCGCGCCTCGGCTCATGGACCGTTGAAAGACCGCGCCCCACTTACGGAGACGGACGCGCGCCAGGGCCTTCAGCCTTGGCAGGGAATCGCGCCCAGTGCACTGCCGGAAAACCCAGGTCGCCCGATTCCGCGTGCAATGAACCTTGACGATATTCGCGGAAACATCGCCGCCTGGCGCGACGCCGCGCAGAGATCGGTCGATGCGGGTTACGACATCTGCGAGATTCACGGCGCTCATGGATACCTGATTCATCAATTCCTCTCCCCCGTTTCGAACAAGCGCACCGACGGCTACGGCGGCAGCCTCGAAGGACGGATGCGGTTCGCGCTCGAGGTCGTCGACGCCGTCCGCGCCGTCTGGCCCAAGGATCGACCGCTCTTTTTCCGCACGTCAGCCGTCGAAGGCGCCGGCGGAGAATGGGGCATCGAAGACACGCTCGCGCTCGCCCGCGAGCTCAAAGCGCATGGTGTGGATGTCATCGACTGCTCGTCCGGCGGGGTCATGGGCGATGGACCGATGCCTGCGATTCCCCGCGTGCCCGGATATCAGGTCGGCTATTCGCGCGAGATCAAGCGGGAGGTCGCCATTCCGACAGTCGCAGTCGGAATGATCACCGAACCGGGCCATGCAGAGGCAATCCTGCGCGAGGGGCATGCCGATTTCATTGCCCTCGCGCGTGAGCTGATGGACAACCCCAATTGGCCGCTTCACGCGGCGCGCGCGCTCGGATATGGCGATCCTTTAAACCTTGTCCATGCGCGCGAAGCGCAACGTCTTCGGCTGCGCGAGCGGCACCGCGAAGAGTATCCGCCCGGCACTGAAGTCGAGATCCCGTTCGGCCCAGGCGAACAGGTTTCCTACTCCTGGGCGGCGCGCAGCGCCGGTCCCAGAACTCGCCGCTGACGCTACTAAGCGACCGTCCAATCAAGCCGGCCTGGCTCTTGATACCAGTGGCCTGCGTCTCCCCCTCTTCGCCAGACTTGATTTGCATCAAGGGGCGATCTGAGCGCACACTTAGCATTCATCATTTGGTGAAGGGCGCCGGGGGTATTGAACCAATACGCCAGGGCTCGAGAGGAGAGGGGTATGTCCACCTTCAGCTCCGCTTGTCTTATCTATCCTGATGATGGTGAGGGATCCAGATTCGACAGGATGTTTCCACCATTGGGCCTGGAGCTGGTTGCCGCCAGCGTTCGCAACATCATTCCCAGGCGATTCCTGATTGACCTGCGTTTTGATGAAGACTGGCAAAAAGTCCTGCCGCCAGATGCCGATATCGTCGCGCTTAGTTTTCTCTGGGATATGCCGTTGCCCAAGGTGTCAGCGATGGTACGGTCGATCAAAAGGAGACGACCGGGCGTCACGGTCGTAGCCGGAGGGCGGTTTGCAGAGGCCAATCGCGAAGCGCTGGTCAGCGCGCCGGAAGAAGAGCGTGTAGATGTCGTGTTTTCCGGGCCGGATGATGGCCGTTTCCGTGCTTTCGTGGAAAGCGGCTCTGCTGAACAGGTGTCGGGCGTGTCCTTTTTCAAGGACGGAAAGGTTCACTCAACGCCCATGCCACCCTATGGCCCGATCCCGGATTTCCCCCTTCCGGATCGTTCTTTGCGTCGAGCGCGCTATGGCACGATCCGGAAGGATGGTCTCGATCTGGGGCTGGCCACCGACGCAATCCAGAGTTCACGCGGTTGCCCCTTCCACTGTGCGTTTTGTACCTTCAACAGGGATTCTCAAGGCCGGCAAATCACCTACACGGCGCGGTCCGCGAAATCGGTCGCCGACGAGCTGGAGCAGATCGAAGCGCCCTTCGTGACGTTTGTCGATGATCTGGCCTTTCACCGGCCCGATCGCATGGACGAGCTGTGCGAGGTGTTGCTCGATCGTGGAATCAAGAAGACCTACGCGATCGAGACGCGGATCAACATGGGAATGCGCCCGGAGGTGGTTGAGAAGATGGCGCGGACGGGTTTCCGCTACGTGACCTTTGGCATCGAGTCGATGCACGATCACCTTCTTGAGTTCCTGAACAAGGACCTCAAGCGGCGGACCATTGAAAAGGCGTTTGCCAAGATCCGTCACGTGCCGATGTTCTTTGTCTCCAATTTCATCATCGGC
>JACQGN010000256.1 GCA_016199545.1 Betaproteobacteria bacterium
CGTTAAATACGGAACAACGAATGACCATTCTTCATCACTTACATCGCTGGGGTAGGGCTTGGGGGATTGGGCGGGATTTTTCATCCCCACTATGTGCCATATCTCCGCTCAAAGTACAAGTCCATAACAGGCTCTAGGAGAACGCAGATGTACATCCAGGACAAAGTGAGCTGGAACGGCGACGTCGAGAACAAACTGCGGCTGCTGAAGACACTGGGGGTGGACTGCGTAGCCATGGATATCCCCGACGGACCGCGGGACGGCGGCGCGATCGATTTATCCACCCTGGAATCCGCGACCGCGTTCTTCAGGAAGGCCAAGTCCGCGGTGGCTGCGCACGGCATGGATCTGCGGACGGTGCTCGCGACGAGCGGCTTCGACGAGATCAAGCGCGGCTTGCCCGGGCGGGACCGCCAGATAGCCTGGCTGCTGAATGCCGTGCAGGCGATGGGTGCGGCGGGTATTCCGATCCTCGCCTACAACTTCAAGCTCCTCAATTCGAAACTGCTGCGTTCGGCTCCGTCGAATGGGCGGGGAGGAGCGAAGTACATCAGCTTCGACTACGACGAGTATCTGAAGAACCCGGCGCCTCCGATCGAGCCGCCCGTTTCAGAGGAAAAGATGTGGGACAATATCGCCTATTTTCTGAAGGCGCTGATTCCCGCGGCAGAGAAGGCAGGCGTGCGCCTGGCGCTCCATCCGGATGACCCACCCGTGCCGTATGGAACGCCGGCGCTGGCGGGGGCGGCACATATCGTTTCGAGTTTCGATCAGTACCGCCAGATATTCGAAATCGTCCCCTCATCGTCCAACGGCATGCTGTTCTGCCAGGGCTGTGTAACCGAAATGCAGGGCGTGGATGTGTACGATGCTATCCGCCAGATGGGATCCATCGACAAGATCGTCATGGTCCACTTTCGCAACGTGCGCGGAGAATTCCCCAGGTTTCAGGAGACCTTCGTCGATGAAGGGGACGTCGACATGTATCGGGCCATGCAGGCCTACCGTGACGCCGGATTCAAGGGACCGTTTTCGCTGGACCATTCACCCATGTTCCCGGAGGCGGAGATCGCGAATCAGGCTTTTGTCGTCGGCTATCTGCGCGGCTTGATCCAGGCGGTCTATCGGTGATGGTACTCAACAGTTGAGGCTGGCTGCCATCGCCGGACTGTGAGATTCGATGCGCGAAGTGATTACCGCACCGTTGCCCGGACTCGATCTGCGGCGGCACTACGGACATTTCCAGTCGCCTGCCATCCGTGCCGGCGGGCTCATTTTCTGCTCGGGCATGATCCCGGTCGATCCGCACACCGGTGAGCGCCTGCATGGCACGCTGACGAGCGAGGCGCACGTCATTTTCGGCAATCTGAAGCTGCTGCTCGAAGCGGCGGGCTCGTCACTCGATCGGCTGGTGCAGGTGCACGCACTGATCTACGACAGCATCGAGTACAACGTGTTGAACCGCGTATACCGGCAGTACGTGGCGAACGGCCCACCCGCCCGCACCGTGTGGAGCGCGCAGATCGAAGCCGGTTTCAAAATCCAGCTCGACGTGATTGCAGCGGCATGACAGCCACCTCCAAGATGCCGCTTTACCCTCACCCCCGGACCCCTCTCCCGGAGGAGAGGGGAGATTTCAGGGTAAATGGCTGGTCAGCCATTTACCGAACAAATAGAGGGCACAATGCATGAGCCTGCCGCGTGCAGTGATCGCGCCGCCGCTGTCAGGGCTCGGTGCTAAAGACGCCTTCAATCGGCAGGCATCGGCGGCAGTGCGGGGCGGCGCGTTTGTGTTCGTGTCCGGACTGACCTCGGTCGACCCCGCCACCGGCGAAGCGATTCGGGGCACCATGGCCCTCGAGACTCAACGGATCCTGGAGAACCTCAAGCTGATCCTCGAGGCGGCGGGGACTTCGCTCGAAAGGGTGGTGAAGGTGAACGTGCTGGTGCACAGCATGCTGGAAGCGCCCAACATGAACGAGATCTACGCGCGCTTCTTTCCCGAGCCGCCGCCCGCGCGCACCGTATGCGGAGCGCGCCTGCCCCACGGCGCGAAGGTCATGATCGAGTGCACCGCCCTCGCCCCCGATGACGAGCCATAGACTACCGCGCTCGCGGGTTGAGCCGGCCAACCCGCTGCTCAACGTGTCGCGCAGCGCCAACCTGCCGCACGTGCCCGGCATTCGCATCGGTGACTACGTTTTCCTCTCCGGAATGGGGCCGATCGATCCGCTCACGGGCGAGCGCAAGCATGGCTCGATAGCCGAGCAGGTGCGTACGACGCTCAACAACGTGAAGCACATGCTGGAGTCCGCGGGCTCGTCGCTGGAGCGCGTGGTGAGGGTCCATGTGGTGCTCGCGGACATCGCCGACATCGCGGAAATGGACCGCGTCTATCGCGAATTCTTCCCGGTGGATCCGCCGGCGCGTAGCGCATGGTCGATGCAGCTCCGATTCGGCAACGGCTGCGAGATCGAGTGCGTGGCGCTGGTGTCCTGAGTCGCGCCTTCAGCACGGCGGGGTGGTAGGTTACACTGCACACCCTCGTTTCCAGTGCGATGGAAGTACGGGCGTATTCTCATTTCAAAAAGGCATTCAATGAAGGTTTGTGTGGTGGGTGCGGGTGGAACAGGAGGTCTGCTTGCCGCGGTGCTGCGGCGGGCGGGAGTCGATGTCAGTCTGTTGGTAACCGAACGACACCTGACGGCGATCAGGCGCAATGGCCTGGCTTTGATTGCCCCGAGCGGTCGCTTCAGCGTTGAAATTCAAGCCGAGCTCGAGCCGCGTGCAATTGGAGCCTGTGACGTCGTGATCGTGACCACGAAGATGTGGGCGGTCGAAGCGCTCGCGCCCACGCTCAAGCCGCTGCTGGGGAAAGACACCGTCGTCATTCCGGTCCAGAACGGGATCGATGCGCCGGGGATGCTCGCTGGGACTCTCGGATGGGAGCACGTGGTCTACGGATCCGCGTCGATGAACGCCGCCATGGAGGAGCCCGGCGTGATCCGTCAAAGAAATCCCAATTACGGGCTCACCGTGGCCGAGGCGC